>JBCBCD010000995.1:0-2920 GCA_038530915.1 Bacteroidota bacterium | reverse complement strand
GCTGGTTCTATTAGATATAGATATAACCGCTAATTGGTTGGCACAAACAACTTGGTTTTTCAAAATAGTAATTAAATTTCGTTCCAAAATTCTTGTAGTTGAACTTGTGGCCGAAAATAAAAATAAAATCCTCGCTGGACTGAATTCAACGATCAAAGTATAATTTTAATAGACAAAAGGAAAGGAATATGACAAAACTTGAACAATTATAGAGACGGAGGGCTAGCAGTGCTTTAGCTGGCTGTAAAACACCGACAACATAGTGTTAGGCCAATTACGGTTGACCTTACACTACCTTATCTGCACAGTATGAACTGGCAAATGCATCTGGTTTGGCTTTGAACTCAAAACCCATTCCCAAGATGTATCCCATCGCTTCCTTCAAAGCTACATTGGATTGGAAAGCCGGATCTGTGTTGATGTCGGCATGTACTTCCAATGCTATTCTATGTTTATCCAACAAGTCACAAAGCTTGTAAGCAATGTCTACAGACTTTGCTACCTCGGCAATCATACGTTCACGCAAGCCCATGCGCTTGGTCGTACGATCATTGTGGATAAACATAAAACCACCTTTTTTCTCTCTAAGGAATACAATGACAGTTGCAAATTCTACAACTCCTCCCCTCACCTGAGAATCTGAGCCTATGCACACCTTTATTCTATGCCCTGCTTCTTTTTCACGCAACAGGGTCTTTTCGACAGCAGTAATGATTGGTTCTTCAATCTGCTGCCCACTGAGTCTTCTCCACTTCATTAGATTGGTTTTTCTTAAAAATATAAAAATTTCCTACTCTGTTATAAGTGATTTTCAAAATCAATTTAGTCTTCCCGACTTATCAACATTCACTAAACAGTTAAATGTGGATAAATCGTTCAGTAGAGTGAAAAATTTTATAATAAGTTTACATTTGGTTCATTATTCATCGTTCATTGTTCATTGTAGGTATTCTTTTAAACTTGAACTAATACAAATGGAGCATAAATTATTTGTGTATGGATCTTTGAGATCTGATTTTGAATCCAGGATTGGAAAACAGCTAAAATTATTTGGCAACAAATTGGGAGTTGGGTACGCAGCTGGAAGAATTTTTGACTTAGGTATGTATCCGGGTTTTGTACCGGGTGGTTCAGAAAAAGTAGAAGGTGATGTCATCGAAATATTTGAAAACCAAGAAGCCATCTTAAAAGACTTAGATGAATTTGAAGGTATAAGTACTCCTCTTAAAACAACAGATGAATACAAAAGAGAATTGATAAAAGTAGACATCAAAGGAAATATACATGAATGCTGGGTCTACGTCTACCAAGGAGATACAACTAATCTTAAACACGTAAGATCAGGTAATTATCTTGATTATATAAAAGACAGCCCTCCTCATTGGGGATTCATTAATTCCATATGATGTGTGATCACACATCACCTATAATTCTATTTCCTGATCATCATATACTCTTTCATTGATGCATCTAACAATTCTAGCTGGAAAGTTTTCCAATATTCTATAATCATGAGTAGCAAAGAAAACAGCAGTGTTGTTAATGTTTGCAAGTTCTCTCATTAATAACAAAATGTCATCGGAAGTCTCCGGATCTAAGTTACCTGTAGGTTCATCAGCGATGATCAATTCTGGTTGGTTCAATAGTGCTCGGGCTATGACAATCCTTTGTTGCTCTCCTCCTGATAATTCGTGAGGCATTTTATTAAGCGATCCGGTGAGATTCACTTGCTCTAGTACTTCATTAATTCTATTTTTAATTTTGAGCTTTTCTTTCCATGCGGTTGCACTCAATACAAACTTAAGGTTTTCTTCAACGCTTCTATCTGACAATAAATTGAAATCCTGAAATACAATACCTAATTTTCTTCTCAATAGAGGAATGGTATTTTTAGTCATTTTACCCAAATCAAAACCGGCTACCAGGCCATTGCCCTCTTTAATCGGCAGGGCACCGTACAGTGTTTTCAATAAGCTCGATTTTCCACTACCCGTTTTGCCAATCAAATAAACGAATTCTCCTTTTGAAATTTGGAGGTCCACTTCTCTCAGAATCAGTCTTTTTTGTTGATAAACATTTATTTTTTTTAGATGAACAATACTATTATCCATATATTCATTATTGTTTGAAATTCAAATTATTACCTATATTTTTTGTTTCAATAAAGTACAGCTTTTTCAAAAAAAAATATTGATGCAAAGTTAGATAATTCATCTATGAGTTTTTTTCTAATTTTTTTAGTTTAGCTTTTGAAATTAAAAAAAAAACTATCTATCTTAGCGACATCATATGAGTACACCGTTATTATGTGTGTCTTCCCATTATTATGCGCAATTAAACAAGATCATTTGATATCCCCATTAATTTAAACATTTAGTTTATCACACAAGATACTCATACCATTGAGATACAAAGGTATCTTAATTTGTATTTGACAGTTTGTTAGGTATAAATTCGTACACGACGACCATAACATTGAATAATTACTATTTAATTATAATCTTTTTTCAACCTATTTATTTCAAATCTTTAATCTTATGAAAGCGAATTTTACAAAGGCACTTTTTACTGTGCTGTTCGCACTAGGTTTGGTTTTTCAAACTAATGCTGCGACAACAGCTGCTGCTGACGAGCCAGTAATTGACTTGGCTGCAGCTACTTTTTACATTGCTCCTTGTGAAGAGAGCGCTGATTTTATTTATTCTGCTTTAATCACTGACCCGGATGGTGTTATTGATAATATTGTTACCGGTGGAGTATTAGGAGGATTTCTTACTAGTACTGAATCTGAGGACAGAGGTGATAACGCAAAATACTTCGAGTTTACTTTTGTAGGAGTACCTGAAGGTGCTCACACTTTTACCATCTCTTACCAAGACCTTGACGATCAAGGCGCTCCTTCTACTCAATTAAGATCGAA
>JBCBCD010000994.1:0-2975 GCA_038530915.1 Bacteroidota bacterium | reverse complement strand
ACATTCCAAAAATCATTGGCGAATGGATTCGGGATCAAGAAAACCAATAAACAGGACAAAACTTTTTTCAATGGCCAACACGCGCCTTTTTTTCCTAAAGGAATCCATCACGCGGGCGGAATTCCCTTTAGGGTAAGGGCATGGGAGGGCAAATACATGACAATTTCATTTTTGTCCTGTACTCAGCAAAGATTGGATTAAATAAACTCTAATATGATCAATAGAAACATTACTCATAGTTTGGTTGGTGTTTTTTTCATTTGCTTTTGCTTGTCTTGTCAAAAAAATGAGAAAGTACCAGAGATGGTGATAACGGATGATATTGATCATTTTTGGGAGGCTTACGATCTTATCACGGATCAAACAGACACCCTTAAGCAAATTGAATTATTCGACTCTTTGTATATAAAAAAAGGCTCAGAGGGTTTGCATAAAATCATGGAGGCAAGAAATTATACGACTCGCCAGTATGTAAATCTAATCAACCAGCATCCTAAATATTGGAATTCCATACGTAAGAATACCTATCAATCTAAAGGTATGGCTAAAGAATTGAATAATGGGATTGAAAGACTTAGAGCCATTTATCCCGAGCTTAAGCCAGCAAAGATTTACTTCACTTTTGGGGCCATGAGGACAAATGGTACTACTTACAAAGATCTTGTTTTAATTGGTAGTGAGTTGGCGATGGCCGATAGCTTAACTGATATTTCAGAATTTGAAGGTAGAACTAAAGATTGGTTGAAAAATTATTTTGGAGGAAATCCAATAGAAGGTTTAGTTTTACTCAATATTCATGAATACGTCCATACCCAACAAAAACCTATTCCTCAAAATCTATTATATCAAACATTGTATGAAGGGGTAGCCGAATTTGTATCTGTAAAAGCAATGGGGGTTCCTTCTGATTCACCTGCTATTGAATATGGTAAATCTAACCCTGAGGTGAAAAGAAAGTTTGAAAAAGAAATGTTCTTTGAAAGGACATACGAATGGCTTTGGAGTAATGCACCCAATGAATTTGATGTTAGAGATCTGGGTTATTACATTGGCTATGCTATCGCTGAACTGTACTTTAATCAAAAAAAAGACAAACGCCTGGCTATAAAAGAACTCATTGAAATTGATTACAGTCAGTTAGATAAAGTGGAAGCTTTAATTGATGGTACCAGTTTTTTTTCTAAACCCATTAAAGTTCTCAAAGCCGAAGACAGTAAGGTAAGACCTAAAATACTTGCTATTCGTCAATTTGACAATAAGGATCAAAATGTTGACCCATACCTTCAAAAGTTGACCATTGAATTTTCCGAGCCATTAAACGGTTATAATACCGGAGTGGATTATGGGTCATTGGGAGAAGAGGGGTTTCCAAAAGTCTTGAAGAGAACCTGGGCTTCAGATGCTACCTCATGGACAATGGATGTTGAATTAGAGCCCAACACCAGATATCAAATACTGATATCAAATAATTTTAGGACAGAGCAAGGACTCCCATTAATGCCTTACCTAATTGAATTCAAAACTGCTGGTAGATAATTATGCTGTTCATACGAACGGTTTCCCTTCAAAATACATTTGGAAGTTGATAAAAAAATCCGTACAATAAGTTTTGCTCACAAGCTCTACTACTAAATTGGGATAAAAAAATTCTAATTCCTAGCCAAGAAAGTAAAACCGCCAATTACGATTATTCCTAACCAATCCAAACGTCTTCCTTTGTGTTGATCTCAAAGAAGCGATTGCTTGCTAACCAAATTTACATTCGATAACTAATTACTTCTAAACGATTGAAATGGAGATTTTTGTAACAAATGAAACAGCACAATTAGAGAGTGTCATACTTGGAATAGGCAACGATAAAGGAAAACCAAGAGCGATCAATCCATCGATTCGCAAGCACATGAGAGAGAATACTTGCCCCACAGAAGAAAACATTTGTACGGAGATTAAAACCTTTGAAGAGGTACTCAAAAGAAACAATGTAAAAGTCTATCGGCCTTTCAACTTACCGAAAACAGAACAAATATTTACTCGAGACATTGGCTTTGTCATTGAGGATTATTTTTTTATTTCCAATATGAAACATCCGGTAAGAGCAGTTGAATTGGATGGAATCAAACACATTTTAGATACCATAGATCTAGCTAAACAAATAGAAATTCCTGATGGTATATATGTAGAAGGGGGAGATGTGATTTTATGGAATGAATTTATTTTCATTGGCTTGGGAGAGCGCTCACAGGAAAATGCAGTATCTTTTATCCAGGATGTTTTTCCACAAAAAACAGTGCTGGGGTTTGACATCATGACTGATTATGTTTCTGTAGACAAACACATTCTACACCTGGATTGTACATTTCAACCGATAGGGCATGATGAAGCCATCATCTACCACAATGGATTCAAAAAACCACCTGCAGAACTGCTTGATTTATTTCCTAAGGATAAGTTATTTGAAGTCTCTTTAGACGAAAAGAATCGCATGTTTCCCAATGTATTTTCAATTTCTCCCTCTAAAATAGTCGTCGAAAGAGGATTTAAAAGATTAAAAAGTGAATTGGAAGAAAAGGGATATGAAGTTTTTGAAGTGGATTATGCTGAAACTTCTAAGTTAAGCGGTTTGTTGAGATGTTCGACCTTACCTTTAAAAAGAAGGTTAACAGAGCAAAGAGCATAAACATAAATCATCCAATGAAATTTGAATTAAGGCCTATTCTAGCGGAGATGAAGGAGTTGTATCTCCAACCACTTTCAGTCAACAGATTCAAAGAATACATTGCAAGATTACAAGGAGATACAAAAGGGGATTTGAGTTTACCCATTTCAGGTTTTAATCCTATGGCTAAGGAACACATTCTCCAAAAAATTGAAGAACTGGAACGTCTAGAGGCTGAACAGATCATGCAAGAAGTGATTGAAGAGTTCAAAACCACTACTATTTTTACTTCCTTTCCTTCATTAATAGTGGCATTGAA
>JBCBCD010000993.1:0-2978 GCA_038530915.1 Bacteroidota bacterium | reverse complement strand
GCATTGGCCTGCCGGCAAAAAGTGGAGTTTCCGGAGCATTATTGTTGGTCATCCCCAACGTAATGGGGATCAGTATTTGGTCACCCCGCTTGGACAAACTAGGTAATAGTGTAAGAGGAGTAGAGTTTTGTGAGCGTCTTGTGGCAGAATACAACTTCCACAATTATGACTCATTAACTAGAGCAACCAGTAAAAAGAACCCAAGAAAAGGAATGTATGAAACCAAAGTCAATGATATTGTAAATCTAATCTACGCTGCCAGTAGTGGTGATATGGATGAATTGAAACGCCTGGATGCCATGGGTGCAGACCTGGGCGCAGCGGACTATGATGGCCGTACTGCCCTCCATCTCGCTGCAGCCGAAAATCAAGTAGAAGTGGTAAGGTATTTGATCAAACGCGGAGTAGATGTCAAGCCAATAGATAGATGGAACAACACGCCTATCGCGGATGCGAAAAAAGGTAAGTACGAGGAAATCATTAAACTTTTAGAAGATGGGATAGTGGAAAGAAAAAGCGACTAATCTATCTTGTGATTCAATTCTACTAATTTGTTTAGCATGCTAAACAAATTAGTAGAATAACTCCGCGAAACTCTGTGCAACACTGCGGTTCCAAAAATTGGTCAGAATAATTTGTTTGAATAACAAGAAAATCAAACTTTATAAAAAGATAAAAAGATAAAAAGATAAAAAGATAAAAAGATCACCTAATAAGACTAATTTCTCCACTCAACACCTCCGTAAATCCATCCAAGTAAGTCACTTCCAAACTATACACATAAGTTCCACTGGGCAATTCTGTGCCATTAATAGTGCCATCCCATAGAGCAGCAGCAGCAGCTTTATCTACATTGGATCGTTGGAAGACAGCACTTCCCCATCGGTTATAGATTCGAATGGTATTGATGCGATCTACACTATTATCCATGAAAATGCCGAAAATATCGTTGATGCCATCTCCATTAGGAGAAAATACATTGGGAATAAAGATTCTGCCTGCTCGATTGAGTCGGATAAAAACAGAAGCACTGGCCTGACAATTGACACTGTCGCTTATAAATAACGTATACTGTTGATTTTCAGATGGACTTAATGAAGGAGTAGGACAATTGCTACAGCTAAGATTAGTCGTTGGCTCCCAAGAGTAATTGAGGGTACGATCAGATTGAATATCAGGATTTAAAACAATAGTGTCACCAAGAGGAACAATAATTTCTGCTGGTAAACTTACTGATAAAGGACTCGGTTCATCAATAAAAATATCGAAGACAGTGCCACAATCGTTTGCATCTCTCACTTCTACTCGATAATTGCCTTCAGAAAGGCCTTCGAATGAGTTTTGATTGCTAAACGGAGCGCCATTCAAACTGAAACGATAAGGCGGAACCCCACCATTAGGATTAAGGATGCTGATTTGACCATCATTGGCTCCAAAGCAACTGATGTTGTTCGAAAATACTTCAGCCGTGACGTCAGCGAAGGATTCCAATACAGTTCCCTGGCTGGTGGCAGTACAGCCATTCAATGCGGTAACTGTAACGCTATAGTCACCAGTTTGTAAATTCTGGATGCGCCGTGAACTTTCGATAGTACTCCAAAAAACAGTTAAAATAGGTATATCAGGAGCTATTTCAACTTCCAAGGCACCAGTGCCGCTTAAACAATTGATAAAACCGTCCGGAACGTTAATTTCAGGAGTAGCGAGAGGGGCAACGATAATGGTATGTACAGAGTCACATCCATTAGCAGCAATAAAGTTTTGGCTGTAGCTACCTGTCTCAGAAACGGATTGCCCAAAAACCAGTACACTATCACCCGCACAGAAGCCAATCTCTTCCTGAGTCGCAATAGGAGGATCCTCCAAAACACTTAAGACAAATGTAGAATCACAACCATTGACGCTTGTATATTGAAAAGGAGTGCTACTGCCTGCAAAGAGTTCTACACCTTCAAAAAAGACAGAACTGCCAGGACAAATAAAAGTATCTCTGGTTTCTATCGCTTCAGGAAATTGCATTACTCGAATAAGAAATAGCGTGTCATTAATGAGCATGGTATCTTGTTCGCCAGCAGTAAAAGGTTGCCCCGCAAAAGAAGTGGATTCTCCTTCACAAACCATCAGTTCTACCACTTGCTCGCAATCTAAGATATTGACCAATATACTGTCAGCGCTGACACAACCGCTCGTATTAGTAGCTACTACGGTATATGTAGTACTCTGATCAGGACTCACATAAATTTCTTGACATCCTTCACAGATAGTTTGATCATTTGCATCAAACCATTGATAAGTATAGTCTGGTAAAATTGGTATCTGTAATAATGCACTGTCCGCAGGACAGATAAAAGCTATGGGTGGATCTATGGCAATGCCAATAGCCGTATCCAATTGGATGACTATGGTATCGGTATAAAGTGTATTACATATATCGAATGCTTCGACAGTAAAAATACCAGTTTCAAAAGCAGTATAAGTTTGTTCAATAGTGGCATCCGGCCATTGGTAAGATTCAAAGCCAGGACCAGCATCTAGTAAAATGGCACTGTTTTCACAGACGGTAGTATCTGCACCTAAATCCAGTGTAAGTATAGGACGTTCAAAATCTATACTATCCAGGTTATTTTCATAAATACATTCTTCATAAAAGCCGGTAAAAGTGGAATCAGAAAGGACAAAAGGTGTGAGATTTAATGCATTATCATTTACCACTGCAAAAACCTGAGAAGTAGGATATGGGACTTGAAATACTACCTGAGTACTATCTTCGGGAAGAAGGGAAAGAGTTGCTGTTTGTTTAGTAGTTAAAAGAAATGAAGATGAGTCCAGAGTAGGATTTTTATCATAAAAAGAAACAGGCACAATTCCATTAAAAGTAGAATCTGCTACGTTTTTAATATATAAGGAAATAGTAAGACTATCACCATTGCAGAAAGCAGTATCGATGTTAATTCCTAGATCAATTTGGCAACACTCTT
>JBCBCD010000992.1:0-2981 GCA_038530915.1 Bacteroidota bacterium | reverse complement strand
TTAAGGGCTCGAGGCCTCTTGGGTTGTGTTTTTATGAAAGCTATACGTTCGAAATACTTTTTAAATAAACTTCTATCTTTTTCACAGCATGATGATAGGAAGCCTTTAAGGCGCCTACCGAAGTATCTAATACATCTGAAATCTCTTGGTAACTCATCTCTTCAAAATAACGCATCTTGAAGACGATATTTTGCTTTTCTGGCAAGCGTTCCAACGCTTGTTGCAATTGAATAGTGATAGCATCGCCATCAAAATAGTGATCCGCCTTAAGGGTATTGGCCAAGTGATTATCGTCCTGATCAATTGAATCAGTCGCTTTCCGCTTTCTTCTGTTAATCAATGTGATGGCTTCATTGGTCGCAATGCGATACATCCAGGTATACAACTTTGATTTTCCCTCAAAACGATCCAGGTTTTTATAAATCTTAACAAAACTGTTCTGTATCACATCATTCGCATCTTCATGATCAACGACCATGGTTCTAACATGATGATACAAACGCTCTTGATACTTATGGATCAATAGGCGAAACCCTTTTTCAAAGGTTCGCTTTTTCTTGATCATCGCCAGTATTTGATCATCAGGTGTATTAGCTGCGGAAATGCTCACTTGAATATCTTTTATTTGTTGGTAAGACTAAGGAAATGCACAAAGGTTTAATACAATTTTGGTTTTTAGTTGTTGGTTTTTGGTTGTTATCTGAAAAGATAAATATTTACGAGTGAATTACCTTACATTAAGGTATTTGATTATCAGTGACTTATAGTTTTATTTCTTGTTTTGACTATTAAAATAAAATATTCTGTTCAGAATTTAAGAATAAAGTGAAAAATACCTCTTTGCATGGAGTTAAATTAAGAAATAAATTGAAGTCTACATTAATGCAAAAACCAAAGATAATGAATGATGGACAAGGGATTTATGCTTTTGAAAAATTGAAAACTTGGCAGAAAGCAAATTCATTATCGATAGCGGTTTATAGATTAACTAATGCTTTTCCAGCTAGTGAAAGATATGGTTTAATTCCTCAAATGAGGAGGGCATCAATAAGCATACAATCTAATATTGCAGAAGGATCAGCAAGGATTACTAAAAAAGATCAGAGCCATTTTTATACTATGAGTTTCAGTAGTCTAATGGAACTACTTAATCAATTAATACTCAGCAAGGATCTAGGAATGTTAACTGAAGAAGAATATCAACAAATACGTACAGAACTTTCTTTGGTAGCAAAATTATTGAATGGCTTACGTAAAAGCTTAAAATGATCCACTTTAAACAGTGTACAAAAATTAATTCAGCTTTAACAACCAAGAACCAACAACCAACAACTATATTATATTGATTCTATTCAACAACAACGGCTTATTGGCTCTACTAATAGGTATGACTTTCTTGCCAATCAACATATTATTTTCTTCGATGTCTTTAATCATCCCCAAGTTGACAATAAACGAACGGTGGACTTTGAAAAACCTCGCGTCTTTTACTTTTTTCTCTACACTTTTTAAAGTGCTGTAAATGATGTGTTTAGCTGTTTTGGTTTTGATCAAAACATAATCCCCGGCGTTTTCAAAATATTCTATTTCATTTAAGGAGAGCCTGACCAGCTTGCCGTCTTTTTTGATGAAAATATCTTTGGATTCAGCCTTAAAAGCATCTATGGCTTTTTGTTCTTCTACTGCCTTTTCTATGGCTTGCTTTAGTCGCGGATAAGTGATGGGCTTTTTCAAAAAGTCGGTAGCATTGTATTCAAAAGCTTCAAATGCATATTCTGTTTTAGAAGTAGTAAAAATTACTCTTGGGAGGTAAGGAATTTTTTCCAAAAACTGTAAGCCATTGATTTCAGGCATCTCAATATCCAGAAAAACAAGATCTATTTCTTCCTTTCGCATGATCGGAATGGCAGAAGTAGCATCTTTACAAATGTGAGCTACATCAACTAACTGTGACTTAGAACACAAACGCTGAAGGGAAACACGTGCCATTTCTTCGTCTTCTATGATCATAGATCTTAACGTCATGATAGCTTGGGATATGGGATTAATAAATTTCTATTTTGAATTACGTTCTTTTTTAATTTAAGGTTCCAATAAATCTTTTAGAGCTTGATACTGAGACTTAATAATAGGTAAAAAATAGTCAAACTGTTTTTCAAACTCTGCTAAAAAAGGACCAACTTGTTGGTTGTTATTTTCTAAAAGGGAACGCTCAATAGATTCCAATTGTTCCCTTAATGTAGGTAAACCAACCATTGTGAAAGTCGGCTTCATCTTATGAGCCACATCTTTTACTACTTGCCAGTCAGAAGCTGCAAAAGCTTGTTGTAGTTTTTCTATTTCAGAGGGAATGTTCCTCAGGAAGATATCGAACATCTGAAAAGCATAATCATAATCATCCTCATACAGATCATGGATAATTTCCACGTCCAATTCTGGATGATAACTGAAATCTTTTTTTTGTCCGTGCTCTTCCATAGTATCATTACTTTTTGAGTTGAGCATAGCGTTCTATTGTAGTTTTCTCTAATTGTCTTAACTGTTGAATAGTTGGGGTAAAAGCTTTTGTGTGTTTGATTAATAGTAAGGTCTTTCAATTTACGATTTATTGTTGAAAAGCACTTTGATTTTAAAGAGGAATACACAGAAATATTATAAAAAAATTACACTCATTAGTAATCTCGATACGAATATTATTAGCTAACTATCTATTTTGCTAGTTCTTTAGGTATAATTCAAAGGTTTTACCTCAATTTCTTTTCCTACAAAATCTATACAGTAGTACTATACTACACCTTGGAAAGTGGCGATTACACAGCGACAAGAAGAATGATTATCATAGAGTAATACTGGTAAAGTGAAGTTTACTTCACTAAAAAAGAACCAGTAAACAAAAAAGCCTGACTCCTGAAAAGGAGTTGGGCTTTTTTCATTTGTGCGCCAGGCATGGCGCACGTCTAGCGGGTGAGAGTCCCGCGTTC
>JBCBCD010000991.1:0-2989 GCA_038530915.1 Bacteroidota bacterium | reverse complement strand
TAGTTTTACCTAAAATTACCAATTGACTATGCAAGAATTTCTACTACATTTGTGGCCATGAGAATACTTCAGCTGTGTAAGAAATTTCCATATCCGGCCAAAGATGGTGAGTCATTGGCGATACTAAATTTGAGTAAATCTCTAGCTGAACAGGGAGCTGAAATTCACATGTTGGCCATGAATACACTTCGACACCAAGTAAAAGTCGACCCCTCTGCGAGCGCATTACAACATTATCAATCCATTTGTACAGTTGAAGTGGACAATAGATTGAAACCTACCGATGCCTTTTTCAATTTATTTTCTACTGATTCTTATCACATTAGTCGTTTTGTATCTCCTGTTTTTGAAAGTAAATTAAAAGAACTGCTAAGTGAGTATAACTTTGATATCATTCAGCTAGAAACGCTTTATCTAGCTCCTTATATCGAGTGCATAAAAACCAATAGCCATGCTAAAATTAGCATGCGTGCTCACAATATTGAGTTTGAAATATGGCAAAGGATAACACGAAATACTTCCAATCCTTTGAAAAAGGCGTATTTAAGTCATCTTACGAAGAAACTCGAACGATATGAAAAAAGCCAATTCAATAAATATGACATCTTATTACCTATCAGTGGGAGAGATAAGGTGAGGTATAAAGCGTTGGGTTTTAAAGGAAAAGATGAAGTCGTTCCTATTGGTGTAGATAGTGGCGAGTATATTTTTGATCAAGATAGTGTAGAAGACTTTAATCGAATCTCATTCATCGGTTCTCTGGACTGGGCGCCTAATATTGAAGGAATAGAATGGTTTCTAAAAAACATCTGGCCTGTTTTATCAAAGGAATTTCCTAAGTTGGAGCTGTTCGTAGCAGGGAGAAATATGCCCAAATGGTTGAAAGAGTCCAATTACAAAGGAATTAACATTATTGGAGAAGTTGAAGATGCAAAAAAATTCATACTTTCCTGTCCAATTATGATTGTACCTTTGCTTTCAGGTAGTGGTATGCGGGTGAAAATCTTGGAAGGAATGGCATTGGGCAGGGTAGTGGTTACTACAAGCATAGGATTGGAAGGTATAGATGCAAGGCACCAACATGAAGTGTGGATTGCTAATAAAAAGGAAGAATTTTTAGAAGCATTTAGACAAAGTCGAACGGAACTCGAGAATATTGGTAAAAATGCTCGAACATTTATAGAAGTACATTTTGATAGGAATAATATTGGCAAAAAGGTATTAGAAAAATATCAGGAATTAATCTGATTCATTTTAACTATGATAGAGATACTGCTTGGCTTATCCGTTTTAGCACTTTTACATACCTATGTTTTTTATCCGCTCTTGATGAGAAGCCTGGCTAAAAATAAGTCTACTAATGAAATCAAATATTCGATATCAGATAATGAGGAATGGCCTCGAATATTTGTGTTGATGTCTCTTTACAATGAAGAAAAAGTCATAGCTGAGAAGCTACAAACCTTAATTGATCAAGATTATCCTACAGCTAAAACTTATTTTTATGTGGGTTCTGATTGCTCGAGCGACAAAACAAATGAGATCGTGCAAACCATTGCTGATCAATATTCTAATCTTCATTTTTTCCCATATACAGACAGAAATGGAAAACCCGGAGTCATCAATCGGTTATATTCGTCTCTGGAAGAGGATTTTGAAAAATTAGAATCAGATATAGTTATCATAACGGATGCGAATGTGATGCTTTCTAAAGATGTTTTTAAGCAACTGGGACAGCATTTCAAAAATCCTGATATAGCTTTGGTGGATTCTCGTATGGTACATAGAGGCATGCAAAATGAAGGCATTTCCAAGGCCGAAGATCAATACATTTCTAATGAAGTATGGATTAAAAATTGGGAGTCAAAAACCTGGGGAACAATGATCGGTCCTTTTGGTGGTTGTTACGCATTGAGAAGGACTAATTATAGTTATGTGCCTAAAAATTTCCTGGTAGATGATTTTTATATTGCCATGAAATGTTTGGAAGCTGATAAAAAAGCCATTAATGAGTTGAATGCGATTTGCTTTGAAGATGTGACCCATGATATAGAAGTAGAATATAGGCGAAAAAGGAGAATTTCTGCTGGCAATTTTCAAAATATGGTGGTTTTTAGAAAACTGTGGTGGCCTCCATTTAAGCCGCTTAATTTTGCTTTCTTCTCACATAAGATTTTGCGGTGGTTGGGACCTTTTTGGTTGATGAGTATGTTGATCGGAGCGACTTTATTGACATTAAAGGGAGGATGGCTTTACCAACTATTTGCCCTGCTATTGGTTGTAATTCTATTATTTATTCCTGTTTTAGATTGGATGTTATCAAAGATGGGAATAAACCTAACCATATTTAGAGGAATTCGGTATTTCCTTTTAATGAATATTGCATTGTTGGAAGGATTCCTAAACTTTTTAAAAGGTGTAAAAACAAATGTCTGGCAACCAACTAAACGAAACTAAAACGACGCAACTCCATACCATTGAAGAAGCGATAGAAGATATAAGAGCGGGCAAAGTAATCATTGTGGTGGATGATGAAGATCGCGAAAATGAAGGTGATTTTATTTGTGCAGCAGAGTGCATCACTCCTGAAATCATCAATTTCATGGCCACTCACGGTAGAGGCTTGATTTGTACTCCCATAGATGAAAAACGAGCTGATGAATTGGAATTGGATATGATGGTTTCTACCAATACTGCTTTGCATGAAACTGCATTCACTGTTTCCATTGATTTAATAGGGCATGGTTGTACCACAGGAATATCTGCTCCTGACAGAGCAAAGGGGATATTGGCCTTAATTGATCCTAAAACTAAGCCTTCTGATTTTGCGCGTCCAGGCCATATTTTTCCACTAAGAGCAAAGACTGGAGGGGTACTTAGAAGAACTGGCCATACAGAAGCCGCTATTGACTTGGCTCGCCTTGCAGGTTATGAACCGGCAGGAGTTTTGGTAGAAATCCTGAATGAGGATGGCACTATGGCTCGCTTA
>JBCBCD010000990.1:0-2991 GCA_038530915.1 Bacteroidota bacterium | reverse complement strand
TGACCCCTCCTACATCAGGAGAAGCAAAAGTAACATTAGTCAAATCTAATTCCTGAAGATAGGGGATGTAAATAGCTTCACTTTTCAAGTGATCAACAGGAATATCGAAGAAGCCCTGAATCTGTGGAGCGTGAAAATCCATGGTCATTACTCTATTTGCACCTGCTGCTTCGAGTAAGGTGGCAATTAACTTAGCAGAAATTGGAACCCTTGGCTTATCTTTTCTATCCTGTCGAGCATAACCAAAATAGGGAATAACTGCAGTAATATAGCCCGCAGAAGCACGTTTTGCTGCATCGATCATCAACAACAATTCCATCAAGTTTTCTGCTGGAGGATAAGTCGATTGTACAAAAAAGACATAACCACCACGTACTGACTCATTGATGATGGGTTGCATCTCTCCATCACTAAAGCGATTGATTTTGATATCACCTAAATCATCACCATAAAAATCTGCGATTTTTTCAGCAAGATATTGTGATGTATTACCTGAAAATAACTTAACCTCAACCATTTGCATTTGCATCCGTAGTATTTAGCGTTAATCGGTTTAATAAATAATTGATCGAATATAGATTCTAAGCAATGACACTATAATAAAAGAAATTTATAAAGTGTTTACGCAAATTTAATAAGATTTGATGGCAAGTGAGGGTTGTTGCCCATTTATTGACGTATGACATTTGAGTTAAAAACTTAAGTAGTTGGCTTTTAATGTCCTTTGACTTCATTTTTTCTCCTGCTTTAGCGATGATAAAAGTCCATTTGTCGATCTCATTTAACATTAATAGAATGAATTAATAGCTTTACTTCAGTAAAACCATAAAGCTTTAATATAGCACTCGGCAATAAAAATTATACGCATGCTCATTTATGCAAATTGGTGGAAGCTTTTAAGTACAGAACAACAACTCTATTGGAGTATAGCAATAGTTTCTACTACTCTAGCTATGATATTATATATTCTCAGTTATTTCAGAGTAGAACAAGACAAGATTGACCCCAAGGTTTCTGCTGCAGAAAAAAGAAAGTACCTAATTACCCACTCAGTTATTTTATTCCTGGTTACTTTCAGCTGGATAGGTGTTTTATTCTCTTACCTCGAATTGAGCACTACTCCTACTCTTTTATATGGTCTGGGTCTGGGTTTAATAACTGCACTCTTCTATGCCTGGTTATTTAGACCTTCACCAGGAAACAGTCAGTTACAAGTCGAAAATACCATAGATCACACCGGTAGAGTGCTGCAAATAATACCTCCACACAGAAATGGATTTGGAAGAATACGACTCAAGCACAACGAAATCCCTTACGAGATCGAAGCGATAACAGCCGGAAATGCCATTCCAAAGGGTTCTCAAATTAAAATTATTGAAGTATTAGACGGTGAAATTGTATTAGTAGAAGCCCTTCAAAAGCAACAAAACAACCTCAATCGTTTTAAAGACAACGCCACTCGTCAGGAAATTGGTAAGGAGTTTTTGAATAATCAGTTGCCAAGAAGACCTGAATAGCTTATTTTAAGAGGTGGCAGCTCAAAACTCGTACCTCGTTTTGAGCTGCCACCTTTTAGCATTACTTCTTTCTATCAGTCACATAAATCACCAGATCTTCTAAGGACTGCCGAGCTTGAGATTCCGGAAAAGTATGTAAGATTTCAAAAGCTTCTGACCTAAACTTGTACATGATTTCCTTGGTGTATTCCAAACCACCACTTGCACGTACAAACTCAATCACTTCTTTGACTTTATCAGGTTCTTCACTGTGTCGCTTGATGTTATTAATTATGGTTCTTTTGGTTTTTCTGTCTGTGCGTTCCAAAGCATAGATGAGTGGTAAGGTCAGTTTCTTTTCTTTAATATCTATGCCTAAAGGTTTGCCTACATCATCGGTACCAAAATCAAAAAGATCATCTCTAATTTGGAAGGCCAAACCTATCTTTTCACCAAACTCATGCATTTTCTGGGCTACTTCAGGATCTTTATTGGAAGATACTGCTCCTAACTTACAAGCTGATGCAATCAAGGAAGCAGTCTTTTGTCTAATAATTTCGTAGTAAATTTCTTCTTTGATATCCAGTCTTCTTGCCCTTTCTGCCTGTTGTAACTCCCCTTCAATCATTGCTTGTACGGCATCTGACATGATCTCAAGCATACTGTATTGCTTGGTTCTAAGTGCCAAAAGCATGCCTTTGGACAACAAAAAATCACCAACCAATACCGCTATTTTATTTTTCCAAAGCGCATTGATAGAAAAAAACCCTCTCCTAAGGTTGGAATCATCCACTACATCATCATGTACTAAGGAAGCTGTATGCAGCAATTCTACCATGGAAGCTGCAGTATAGGTAGACTCATTGATCTCACCACAAACTTTAGCAGCCAGGAAAATAAACATTGGCCTTACTTGCTTACCCTTCCTGCGTACAATATAATAGGTAATGCGATCCAACAAAGGTACCGGACTAGCCATCGCTTGACGAAAATGAGCTTCAAACCCCTTTAGCTCCTTTTCAATGGGCTCCTTTATCGTTTTCAATGACTTGGTCATAATGTAATTGTAAGTGGTATTTCGTTTTGTTAATTGTTGTCAAATATACACAACAATGGCACTGAAGGTTGAACAAATTAAAAAATAAGATGCCAACCTATAGATTTCGGTGCGAACCATCACAATAAGGAGCTCCATTAGTTACTTTACAAGCACACCAAGCTACTCGTTTAGGTTCTTCAATAACTTCAATTACAGGTGTTTTATCCGTTCCCTGATGTGAACCATCACAATAAGGTTGCTTGCTACTTTGCCCACAAGAGCACCATGCATAACGACCAGGCTCCATTTCCATAATGATTGGAGACTTTTGAATGTTGTTGTTTTCCATCGATGTATTTTGAATTGAAAAAGTATAGGGATTAAAAACCTGGGAGAAGAATTTGTTCAAAGAAAAGAGGTAGAAAAATAAATAGAGGTTGTAGCAAGCCAACGGCT
>JBCBCD010000989.1:0-2993 GCA_038530915.1 Bacteroidota bacterium | reverse complement strand
TTGCTACTGTGCTGCGCCTCATCTAGGCTAAAAATCTGATCGTTCAAAATATTAACTAACTTTTGTTACACGGTATTAAACAACTTCATAACTAAATAACTTCTAAAAAAGCTTTTTGTACTTTTGAAGTAGAATAACTAAGGATGATAAAAAATTCAGCGAAATTAATTGCTAAGCAAGCAGAAGCCCTGATCCCAACTCCTTGGGGAGATTTCAGAATGATTGCTTTTTCAAATGAGGAAACTGATTGGATGCCGCACTTGGCAATGGTTCATGTTTCGTTCAATCCCAGTAGACCTGTCCTTACCAGGGTTCATTCAGAATGTATTACCGGCGACCTGTTTGGATCTAAAAGATGCGATTGTGGAGAGCAATTAGCCAAGTCTTTGGAGATGTGCGCGCAAGAGGGAGGGGTAGTTATTTATTTAAGACAAGAAGGGAGAGGAATAGGAATTATCAATAAACTGAAAGCTTATAACCTGCAAGATTTGGGGCTTAATACAATCGATGCCAACATTCATTTGGGATTAGAAGTGGATGCGAGACAGTACGATATTGCTATTCAAATGTTAGAGTGCATGGACATCAAACAAATTAGACTACTGACCAATAATCCGGAAAAATTACATGCCTTTGACGATGGCCCGGTAGAAATCATAGAGCGTGTTCCTTTGATTATAGAACCTCACGCTGATAATTACAATTATCTCAAAACTAAGGCAGATGAGATGGGCCATTTCTTAGACCTAAATGGAGAAAAAGAGTAGATTTTTAAACATACTCTAAGTCATACTTAAGTGAGCTCATTTTTCTTATGGGGTTAAAAACAAACCTAATTAGTTATGCAAGCCATCCTCTACGATCATAAAGGAAATCTGTTTATTGATGAAGTCCCTGATCCAATTTTAAAAGAAAATGAAGTATTGGTTGAGGTGAAAGCTACGGCTGTCAACAGAGCAGATTTATTACAAAAAAGAGGCAAATACCCCCCACCTAAAGGTGAAAGCGATATTCTCGGTCTGGAAATGGCTGGTATTGTTATCGCTAAAAGCCCAGGTATTGAGAAGTGGAAAATTGGTGATCGTGTATGTGGCCTTTTAGCAGGAGGAGGTTATGCTCAAAAAGTCTGTATTGATCAAGATGTGCTTATGCCCATACCGGAAGAGTGGAATTTTGAAATGGCTGCTGCTATGCCGGAAGTTTTTCTAACTGCCTATCAAGCACTTAAGTGGATTGGTCAGCTGAAAACAGGTGAAAAATTATTAATACATGCTGCTGCCAGCGGGGTAGGTACTGCCTTGATTCAATTGGCTAAACAGATGGAGGTTGCACACATCTGGGGAACAGCTTCAAAGGGAAAACATCCTCTAATCAATCAACTGGGGATAGATACTGCAATAGATTATAAATCAGAGCGATTCTTAGATGTTATTCTTTCTCAATCTGATTATAAAGGTGCTAATCTCATCATTGATTTTATCGGTGCCAATTACTTTCAGGACAACATTAAAGCATTGGCCACAGAAGGACGCTTGGTGATGCTTGGCTTGTTAAGTGGTGCTCGAATATCGGAAGCGAATCTTGCACCTATTCTTACGAAAAGACTACAAGTAAAAGGTTCTACCTTGAGGTCTCGTTCTCTGGAATATAAAAGAGCTTTAGTGAATGACTTTTGGAGCTATTCTCAACAGTTGTTTGAAACCAACAAGATCAAAGTCATCATCGATTCAGTATACGATTGGACTGAGGTAGAAAAAGCCCACGAAAGAATGGCATACAATGAAAACAGTGGTAAAATGGTGCTAAGAATTAAATGATAAACTCCATGTTATTCCATGGTGAAAAATAAATCTATTTATGAGAAGGATTCTATTGATTTTCATTATTAATCTTATTTCTATGTCAGTTATTGCTCAATCTCTCGATTCTCACCGCTGGAAAAACAGAATCGTCCTGATTTTTCACACCACAGAAACAACTGAAACATTTGATCAACAAACTGAGATATTGCAATCTGATATTGATGCTTTGAAAGAGCGTGATATAGTAGTATATTCCATTGGCAGTAACGAACTGCTAAAAAACTTTGACGAAAAGATCGAAGGGAAAGTACTTGCTTGGAAAAGAAAATGGCGGGTAAATGAATCTTTTGCCTTTTTATTAATTGGTAAAGATGGAGGTGTTAAAATGCGCGAAACAGCTATAGTTAGCTTACAAAAATTAAATTCCAAAATTGATGCCATGCCCATGCGGCAGAGTGAAATGAGAAAGAATAAATATTAAACTATAAACATGAAAAAGCTTTATTACCTTATCACTATCCTGCTTATTCTCCCGTTTTTCTCCCATGCACAAGATGATTGGACATTAGATCCTAAAGATGTTGAATCTCCGGATGCAATAATTGATGCACTTTATGGTGTAATTTCAGGCCCAAAAGGAGAAAAAAGAAACTGGGCTCGTTTTAAAGCTTTATTTGGTGAAGAAGCTAGACTCAATCCAATAGGAAAAGACAGAGAAGGTAATATTAGTATTCAATCCTGGACACCTGATGAATATGTAAATAGAGTAGGGGACTACTTTTTGGAAAATGGTTTTTTTGAGGAAGAAATAGGCCGAACAACAGAGTCTTTTGGAAATATGATGCACCTATTTAGTACTTATATTTCTAAACGTACAGCAGATGGCCCCGTATACCAGAGAGGCATCAATTCCATACAATTGAGATATGATGGCACAAGGTATTGGATCGCAAATATCATGTGGAATGCAGAGACAGAGGAATTTCCTATTCCGGAGAAGTATATCAACAAATAGTTGTTGGTTTTTAGTTGTTGGTTGTTGGTAAGAATTAATAACCAACAACCAACAACTAAAAACTATAATCTGGTAACAAAGCCAGCCAACAAATGCTTCGTTTTGATTTCCTGCATATAGCTTTTAGCTTGATCCTGTGTATCGAATTTACAGATCACTAATTTATAGAGCATTCT
>JBCBCD010000988.1:0-2995 GCA_038530915.1 Bacteroidota bacterium | reverse complement strand
AAATAAAGTTCAGAACAAGCTATTATTGCCAATTCAATCAAATCGCCCTATTATTGTATAAAAACCAATTGCTATGAAAATCTTAAAATGGGTCGGCATTGTTTTGCTCACATTAGTAGTCCTAGGCTTTTTAGGCTTTAATTTTGTACTCAAACCAATGACTAAAAAAGCAAGTCCGGAAGACACCATTGCTTATGTAAAAGGAGATTTAAACATTGATATTTTTTACTGTCAACCTTCCAAAAAAGGCCGAGAAATTTTTGGTAGCTTGGTTCCTTATGGACAAGTTTGGCGTACAGGAGCGAATGAAGCGACTACCTTTGAAACGAACAAAGACTTATTAGTTGGGGGAAAAGAATTACCTGCCGGGAAATACACCGTTTTTACCATTCCTAATGAAAATGAATGGGAAGTAATATTCAATAAAAAAATGTACAGCTGGGGGGTTGCTGGTTTTAATGGAGAATCGCCCAGAGAACCCGAACAAGATCAGGCGATTGCTAAAGTACCAGTAAATCGTGTTGGAGAAGTGGTCGAAATGTTTACAATGGAGATTGAAGACGGAGTAGAACCTGTATTGACCATGACCTGGGATCAAACACAAGTAAGAGTACCTATTACAATTAAGTAAGTATTTTTTGATAGCAATGTTGAGGAGTTTAGAGGTTTAGGTGTTTAAAATTTTCACCCTTATGCCTTTGGCAAGGTGAAGCAATAAAAGTCTAAACTTCTAGATACCTCAGTTGCTATTTTAAAGAAAAAAGTCAATGAAATCATTATACTATCTTTTGCTATTATTTTTGTTTGTAGGCTGCACAGATTCCAATACTGCTCAAGTAGAACAAGAACAAACTCATACTATTGAAGAACAGACAGAAACTGTTCAAGAAGAAGTAGAAGATACTTCTGATGAATCCGAAAAAGTGGAAAACCCAATCATTCTCCAACTACTTTCAGAGCTTCCAAGAATCAGTCCACCTATTGAGCTAGATGATAGTTTTTCAGGGATTGAAAGCCCTGTTTTTATAGACTTGGACCAAGCACAAAATTACATCCCAGAACCAAAGATTAACGAGAATACACAGGTTATCACAGCATTAGCTATTGTAGAAAAGGTAGCAAATACGAATGCCATTATTTATTTTCAGGAAAATGCTGTCGATAGAGAAGATGAACAAGACAACTACTATTACCTGGTTGTTTATGACGAAGTGGGTCAGGCTATTGATCAGCTTACTATATCCGATGGTGCAAGCGGTTTTGCAGACGATCAATCATACATCACCAGAACGAATGAGATCGTACAGTTTACGCTAGAAGAAACTGAGCAATTCTATCTCACCGGAAGTGTTCATACCTTTGAAGAAGGCCAGTTTAAAATGGTACGTTCTTTGGATGAAAACTTTGAGACACCTGAGATTACAGGTGAATTCATTGATATTTTGATAAAGAAATAAAGTCCGCAAGAAACGGGTGTCTTTCGAGTGGCAATAAGAATACCTTTGTAGTGTACAAAAAAGGAAACAATGAATACCCAACAATTCCATCACTACGAACGCATTGCAGAGGCCATCTCTTTCATTCAGGAGAATTTTCAATCTCAACCTTCATTGGATGAAATAGCTGCTCAATTGCATCTCAGTCCTTTCCATTTTCAACGGACTTTCACAGAATGGGTAGGTGTGAGCCCTAAAAAATTCTTGCAATACATCAGCTTGGAACACGCAAAGAAGCTATTAGGAGAACGCAAAGCTACCCTTTCAGAAGCCAGCTATGATACAGGATTTTCCGGAACCAGCAGGTTACATGATTTGTTCATAAGCATAGAAGGGATGACTCCCGGTGAATACAAAAATGGTGGTGCTAAATTGGAAATCAATTATAGCTTTGCAGAAACACCCTTTGGAATAATATTGATTGCATCAACCTATAAAGGAGTTTGTCATATGGCCTTCGCTAAGGATGAAACTGAAGCTTTACATGTGCTTAAGGAAAAGTTCCCCAAAGCGGTCTATACACAAAAGTTGGACCTCATCCAGCAAAATGCATTATTTATCTTTACACAGGATTGGAACAAACTGGAAGAAGTCAAACTCCATTTAAAAGGCACCGCATTTCAACTAAAAGTATGGGAAAGTCTTTTGAAAATACCCATGGGAGGTTTAAGCACGTATGGACAAATAGCAGAAGAAATAGAAAATCCCAAGGCATCAAGAGCTGTTGGTTCGGCAGTAGGTGCAAATCCAGTAGCTTTTCTGATTCCTTGTCACAGAGTAATCCAATCCACCGGACAATTTGGCAATTACCACTGGGGAAGTACTCGAAAAACCGCCATTATTGGCTGGGAAGGAGCTCGTGCAGATATGATGACTCAAAAAAAGAGCAATAATAAAGGTAAATTGTTGATGAAACTATTATCTATCGGATTGGCGTTATTAGAAAACTTATTGTAATATTTTGGCCTATGGTCTTTTGTCTATCGCTAAAATAAGTTCCTTAGCCTCTAAATAATCCAAAAGACCAGAGACCAAAGACTAACAACAATAAAATAATGGACTTATTCAATCAAGACACATCCAAGATCAACCTACTACCCTATGATGGCACCGTATTGTATCATGGCAAAATCATGAGCAATCAGCGAGCAGATGAGCTGTATGATTTTTTGTTCCATCAGGTTGAATGGAAAAACGATGAGGCTATTATTTTTGGCAAAAAGATCACCACCAAGCGTAAGGTGGCCTGGTATGGTAATGAAGATTACGAATATACCTATTCCAATATCACCCGACAAGCTTTAAAATGGACAGACGAATTACTAGAGTTGAAGAAAAAAATAGAAAAGTTGACAGCAAGTACTTACAACTCCTGTCTTATCAATTTGTATCACAATGGAGATGAAGGAGTCGGTTGGCACAGTGACGATGAGCCCACATTGGGACTTGCTCCCACCATAGCCTCAGTAACCTTTGGTGCAGAACGCAAATTTGTTTTC
>JBCBCD010000987.1:0-2999 GCA_038530915.1 Bacteroidota bacterium | reverse complement strand
ACCATTGACTGGTAGAACACGAACATACAGATTATTTCCAGTTGCTATAAAAGAACTCCGAACTCAAAACTCACGCTTTGAATTAAATCAAAAGTTAAATCACTTTTTATTGTTTGGATTGTATCCTGAAGTTATTGGATTATCTTCTGTTAGCGAGAAAATTGAATTACTAAGAGAATTAACATCTTCTTATTTGTACAAGGATGTTTTGCAATTATCTAGCATTAAGCATTCTGACAAAATATATCGACTTTTAAAAATGCTTGCTTTACAGTTAGGAGCCCCGGTTTCCTTACATGAAATCGGTCAAGCACTTGAAATGAGTCATAATACCGTAGGCAATTATATTGATTTATTGGAAAAAGGTTTTGTTATTTTCCGTTTAGGTGGGTACAGTAATAATCTACGCAAAGAGATGAATAAGATGAATAAGATATACTTTTATGATTTGGGTATTAGAAATATGTTAATCAATAATTTTAATAGTCTTGAAAATAGGTTAGATGTAGGCGCATTATGGGAAAATTTTCTCATTGTAGAGCGTATGAAAAAATTAGAATATGAACCCATTTTTGCAAATTCTTATTTTTGGCGACAATATTCTGGTGCGGAGCTGGATTATGTCGAACAGAAAGATGGTCAACTATTTGGTTTTGAATTTAAATATGGAAAGAAAAAACCGAAGCCACCAAAGTCTTGGTTAGCTACCTATAAAGAAGCCAGCTATCAACTAGTTAATAGAGAGAATTATTTGGATTTTATACTATAGTCTGTTTTTTTAAAAATGATAAATCTTCCCTTCCAAACTTCTTCACTATTCGTGTAGCTAAAAATACAAATCCTGCACTCACCACTGCTACCAAAAACTCTTGATTAAAAGCGGAAGCGGCATTATTCGCAAGGTGAAATACCAAGACCGGCATCAAACTTCCTCTACTGAAATTGTAAATGGAAGTCATAATAATACTGCCAACAAATAGGCCAAAGAAGAATCCGATCGAGATGAATAAAGAAAAATCAAAACGGAACAAGAAAAATGGGGCATGCCAAAAGGCCCATATACCTGCTAAAACAGTAGAAGCCTGAAAAGCACTGTATTTGGTTTGCAAGTGGGGGAGAAGAAAGCCCCTCCAACCAGCTTCTTCAAAGATGGCAAATGCTACAAAGGGCAATGCCCATGCCCAATAAGCTACACTACACCAGTAAGTCAAAGTGCTTCAACACCCTCAATGCCCTCAACGTATTCCACCTACTGGGTTTGCCTGCTTTTTCCATTTCAAAGTGAATTTTACCAGCATGTTTTGATTGAACCGTCCAGGTGCCGTCCTTTCTTCTTTTTTTTAGTAAATAATCAATGGCGGCTTGCATTCTATTATCCCATTTTACGCCTTCAAGTTGAAAATAGTCAAGGGCTCTAAGTATATCGAATTTCCAACGACTGGGATAGCTTAGTTTTAGAAATTCTTTTTTTATGATTTCTCCTGTTCTATCCGAAATAAACAATTGATGCAGAAGAATGAATTCAATAGAGGATTTTTTTGCTTCCAACAATTCTTCTAAACGATAGGTATAGCCATTCTTTTCGTAGGAGGTGATGCCTTCTAATGTGGAAATTGTTGAGTGTAGTGAACTGTGTCTTGCACCCTTTCTATTTCTTTGGCAATTAAAACCTCCATCAGCCATTTTTTCACTTAAAATAAAATCAACGACAGATTCTAATTCTTTTGCTTCAGCCTGAAAATAAGAGGCAAAATTTAAAAACATACCATTTATACAAACATCTGACTTTTGGGTTGTACCAATAGGTCTGATACCTCCGTCTGGTGCTTTTTCTTCCTTTAAAATTTTCTGGATGGTTTCGTTTATAATGGGAATGCTTGGTGTAGGATTTAGGTTTCTTATATCCAATAAGGTATAGTGAGTTGAAATCCATTTGGGTTCATAGTACTTCTTTCCCCAATGGCCATGTTCATTTCTTTTTTCTAAATATTGCTTTCCCCAACCTTCCAAATGAATGCGTCTTTGTAAGTCAGGACTTTCAATACCCAATAGATCTCTATGTACCTGGTATTGGATAGAGACTTCACCTTCTAGTAACCAACTGATTATTTGTTCTTGATTCATGTTCTGAAGTTTATGGGTTAAAGGGACGAAAGGTCTAAATAACAATGTTTTAAGGTGTTAAACCTTTTGTCCTTTAGACCAAAATATATCTAATTGATTAATAAGAAGGATTTATCTCATTAAATTTTATGCTTTTTTTCTAGTGAAAATAGCTACAATTGCAGAAGTGATTACACCCATAATGGCTGCTCCTATTGTTGCTTGAATCATATAAGATTGAAGGTTGAAAAATTGCTCCGCAGCTTCCTGATTCATTGCACCTGAATCAACAGTATACTTGATTACATTAGAGAAATATTCAGGAGTGATTACGGTAGAAATGATGTATTGAACAAGTGGTGTTAAAACAGTAACAATAGCAGTTATGATTAAGCCGGTAATAAATCCTTGCTGGTAAGTCATTACTCCGTTGTAAAAGTTCTTTCTCTTATCCAGCAATGCAAATACATAAATTACGATCGCAATAATGCCAAAGAAATTGGTATAAATGGCATGTTTGTCAATATGCGTACTGTGCAAACCAACCAGCTTTTCTAACAACATCCATAAAAGTTGTGCTACGACAAAAATGATGGCCCATTTAATTTCGATTCTGATGTTTTTCATATTTGTGATTTATAGGTGAATTGAGAATTCTAAAAACGAAAAGCTTGCACACCACTTTAAGTCGGGGCTCATGTCATCTTTGTGTCAAATATAAAACAAAATGTTTATATTTTGAAATAAAAATCAAATTTTCAAACAATTTCTGCATATAACATGAGTTATCCCGAATTTTGTCTAAAGTCTAATCGCTACTCCTTCGGAGGCGGTCGAATCGTCCTACGGACTTTTGAAGCTAAATTTGTTGCTGCATTTTGTGCAGAACGCATTAT
>JBCBCD010000986.1:0-2999 GCA_038530915.1 Bacteroidota bacterium | reverse complement strand
CTTGACCTGTAAAACCACCACTAACCCGTTCAATTTCCCAAATTCCGACATAAGAATTTAATAATTCTGTTGGTATAAATTCCTCATTATCACATGCCAAAAAGGTAAAAGTGAACAGAATAAATAGATAAACTGGTATTTGTCTCATATTTAATTTTAAACATACTCTTAGTAATGGACAAAAAATAAGTATCCGATTTAGAGCTAATTATTTTGACTTTTAGTAAGGCATTTTTTGAAGGAATAGCCTAGCTATTGCTGAGAAAAATAACGAAACTAAAAGTTGAAATGACAGATCCAAATCGATAAGTTATTCTTTGACCATTACTTAATCTACTCTTTCAAATATATAAGTGTATAAGTCACAACATGGATCGCTCATCAATAAAGTTCCATCTTCCAGTAACAGAATTCTCTTTTCAGTGGTGCTAAAAGGATCACGGAGGTTTAAAACGTCTTCAAATTTAATCCAATCCTGTCCACTTTTTTTATAGATCAAATAATTACCCGTCTCAAAAAAAACATCTTCTTTAGCTGATATATATCTACCATCCTCAGTAAGTGAAATGGTTTTAAATGCCATTTGATAACCGATACCAGCAAATCCTCCACTCACTTCTTGAATGTCCCAACTGCCTATATATGGGCCAGATAAATCTGGATCTTCGGCTTCTTGTTTGTTACAAGCCCCAATTGTGAGGATTGAAACAAGCAGTATAAAAAAATAATTCCTGTTCATGTTTTTTCTTTGTTAGACGGGGATAGGTGTTTTAAAGGTTGGGCACTATTGATATAGTATAAGGGGTTAAACAATAGCCTAAAAGTTTTCTTACCAAACTGACTTTTATCAAGCCTCTTTTTGACGATTCTCATTTACAAGGAGTGTGATTTTTGCAATATTATATAATGATAAGTTACATGTATGATTTAATGATTTTAGGAATTTGAATCATACGTTCACCCTTAAATTTTTAAGTATGAAGATTTTTACACCATTCATAATAAGTCTTTTAGTAATGCCCATGATGGCCTTTTCACAGGATGTTGACTTAGAAGGCAATTGGAAATCTTTAGAAGATGTCATCTTCGAAATAAAAATGCATCCGATAGGAGAGGGCTTTGTACTAACAAATCTACATAAAGGGGAAAAAGCAAAGTGTGATCGAATAGGTGTCAATCACTACAGAAGTGAATTTAAAGATGAGAATGGTCAAATTTATGCCATAGGTATAATCAAAGTTTTAAAACCAGAATTGATAGAGTTTAAGATCACCTCAGAAACGAAAGCCAACAAAACATACTACCTAAAAAAGCTGAACCAATTGGAAGTTGGTCTACTTTCACCAGAAGAAATAAAAGCCGAGCTTCAAAAAATAGATGAATTGATCCCGGCACTTCAAGAGAAATTGAATAGAGTCAGATTAAAACTAAGCAAGTACAATTTTGATGACCCTATTTATGTATTGTATGAAACGGAATATTCTAAGTTTTCTAACAAACTGATAAAGTTGAATGAGAGAAGATTAGTCTTAAGTGAGCAAGTAAATAATTTGAAATGATTGTTTTTTGTCTCTGGTCTTTTGTTTATTGTCTTTGGGATATTAACGTTCACTTTTTCTAAGTCCATTTAAGAGTTTGGCAACCAATGATACTTCTGCTCTTGCTTGATTGTATAGTGCTTCTGTGCAAAAGCCTAATTCATAACTGAGTATTAGTTGGTTTAACAACTCCATTAAACTACTGTATGATACAGTGTAAAAATGACTTCTATCTTTATTTGTCATTCTGGCAGATCCTTCTGCTATGTTCGACTGTACACTTACAGCAGATCTTCTCATTTGTGAAATGAGACCAAATTTTTCTACATTAGGGAAATCATTTGTAATTGAATAAATTAAGATGGAAAGGGATTTAGAACGCTTCCAAGTATCTAATTTTTCAAATCCATACATACCTATAAGCTTTAAAAGAATATTTTTGATTTCAATGTATGAACTCTTTTAATCAAATGAAGTCTAAGAAATTTGAAGTCATGCTTGTTTCCTGATTACTCTATAATGATAGTAAGTTGAATATTTTGAAGACAGTATAACCACCTGGCTATCAATAAGCAATTGCAATCTTTGAGTTACTCAAAAATTCACAATAAGAGACAAGAGACCCAAGACTAAAAACCAAAGACCAACAACCAAAACTACCCCTCATCTTCCATCCTTGCTTTCCTCGCTTTCTTCTGCTCATTATTGCTCTCGTAAATCGTATAGCTCTCATACTTGACCGGATCTACTTCTGCCCAGATGTCTTTTCCAATATTACAAAGGACAATCAACTCCTGGTACATTTTATTGCCTTGGTCGATGCGTCTTTCTACTGCTATATCCCGATCGGCTATTTTATCTTGCTGGATATTAAGGGCTACTTCAAAATCTTTACAAGCGTTATTGACTCTTTTGATTACGTTCTCATTGACACCCACATCGGCCAGGAAGTCGATTTGTTGGCGAGCGACGCGACCCACTCTGCGACCACAAAACAACAGTTGAGCATCTGTCATGTCACCCAATTTAGCAGTACCAAATTTGCGGTAGCGCCCGGAGCGATTGTTGTATTTCATAGCTACACGAGTCATCAAACTTCTGATGGCAGTTTTAAGATTTTCTGCTGCTTTGTACTTCTTTTCAGTGGTAAGCATTTGATCACCTAATAATTCATCATCGTCGGGTAAGCCTCTGAACTTGTCACACATGGCTTTGAAACCTTTGAGGCGGTCCAAACCATAGCCATATTGCTCAAATTGTTTGATTTCTTTGTGGGCGGAACGCATCCTTTCGAGACATTGCAAATAAAGATCTGCATCCGGAAAGTTGTACTGACGATGCCCGGCTTGCTTTTTCATAACAGTATCAATTAGTTATAATGCAATAATAAGTTTGTTTTTATTGCAAGTCAAGACTTTTGACGAAAATATTTGTTTTAAATCAGTTTGTTTTTTTACTCAG
>JBCBCD010000985.1:0-3000 GCA_038530915.1 Bacteroidota bacterium | reverse complement strand
TAAAAATAAGAAAACGCAAATTTTAGAAGCTGCTGCCATTTTATTTAGGGATAAAGGTTATTCAGCTACTTCTATGCGTGACTTGGCAAGTGTTGTGGATTTAAAAGCATCCAGTCTGTACAATCATATAAAATCTAAACAGGAAATTCTAAGAGAAATCTGTTTTGATAACGCCAATCGCTTTATTCAAGAGATGAATGAAGTAGAGGCTTTGGATATTAAAGCAGATCAAAAGGTGAAAACCTTGATTCTGATGCATGTAGATATAGCTATCAATGATGTGACATCTGTTACTGCCTTCAATGATGAATGGCGTCACTTGGATGAACCTCATTTATCCAATTTCCTTGAACTTCGCAAGGATTATGAACTTCGTTTTAGAAATATTATAGACCAGGGCATGGAAATGGGTTTGTTGCGTAAAATGGAAAGCTCTATTATGTTGTACACGATCTTTTCTTCTCTACGTTGGGTGCATGATTGGTTTAAACCCAATAAGCGGATTGATCAGAATGAGCTTAAAAGACAGCTGACCGAAATGTTAATGAATGGAATTTTGAAGCAATAGGTGAAATTCTTATTAGGAAATAATTAATTTCTCCACAATGCTCCATGTTCCTCTACCAATATATTATCATGGTAGTCGGCCATTTCAAATAAATGTTTGAATAATTCTAAACCGGTCTCTAAATTCAAGAAACGATCTTGGATGAGTAATGATAAGATGATATCCTGTACTTTAATGCTAAAGGTTAGGCCTTCAATTTTGTGGTTCTGATCAAGTAGATAAGCATAGATGTTTTTTATCTTGCTTTTATCGTCAGAAGGAAGCGAACATAAATAAGCATCACCAATAATAATCCCCGACCTTTCATGATAGGAGATGGTGATATTAGCACTGCCTTCGTAAATTTCCCATACATTAGGACCACTTCTAGCCAAGACGACATCGTGGCCAATTTCCTTTATCATTTGTTCGATCGTGTAGGAAACACCAATAGGCTCATATTCTTCTGCTTGAGAGGGAAGCTCAATTTCAGCACCACAGAAAGGACAATATCTCAAATCAGTTTCATCTTCATAGACTAGGTTCAGACAGGAGGCACAACGAGTACCTACCGCATGAGCAACAGAGTAATTTGCTAGTGTATTGGCCAGGTAGGAGACTGGGAGAGAAAAACCGATGTTGTCTCCATTCTTTACTATAAAGGTATTGATGCCAATGATTTTGCCATCTTTATTAATCAATGGACCACCACTATTCCCAGGGTTCAGAGCTGCATCATGTTGAATATAAGTAACATCACCTTGCTGAAAATAACTCGAAATGATACCTTGAGTAAAGCTGTATTGGAGATTGAAAGGATGCCCAAGTGCGAGTATCTGTGCACCAATGTAATCGTTGTCAGAAGTATCCAATTCCACTTCTACTAACTTTATCCCCTTAGGAGCTTCAATGAAAGCGATATCGTGTTTTTCATCTGTAAATAAAACTCGAGCCCTCTGCTTTTCAATTTTATTACCATTGATGACCACCTCACGATTACCCCTAACAACATGTTCGTTGGTTATAATCAAGTCGTGGCTTTTTAAATAAAAACCAGTACCACCTGTACTGTAAGGAGTAGCAATCTGTATAATGATCTCTTTAAAAGACTCGATGAATTCTTTCATTGAATGTATTGTAAAGCAAAAGAGATCTAAATAAACATAAAAAAAAGGGGTACTGCAAGTTTTTTAGAGCAACGACCAAAACTAAAAGATTACCATTCCAAACCAGGATAAGCTCTTTGCATATATTGCATTTCTGCCAGAATAAAGCCCATATTTTCACTATGCATGCCTTTCTTTCCTCCTTCTTGCATCCATTCAGCCTCAGGTTTGGAAAGGGTAGCTCTTTTTAATATCTCATCGATTTTGGAATAGTATTTTACTTTCAAAGTTTCAAGATCAGGAGCAATACCTTCTTCTAACATTTCGAGATCTGCTGTAGAGGGGATAAAAAATTCGCCGGTATACATCCATAAATCATCCAGTGCCTCCTGGATTTTATGGTGACTAATCTCAGTACCATCTCCCAAACGAATCATCCATTCAGAACTGAATCTTAAGTGGTAGGTAATTTCTTTTATTGATTTTGCAGCAATAGCCGCCAGTGTCTCATCTTTACTTTTTAATAAAGCTTCAACCTGATAAAAATGAAAAGCATCAAATAAGAACTGTCTTACAATCGTATAAGCAAAGTCTTCATTGGCTTGTTCTACCAGTAAGACGTTTTTATATTCCCGCTCTATACGAAGAAAAGCGAGGCTGTCTTCCGTTCGGCCTTTATCTTCGAACTTAGCTGCATATTCGAATAAAGATCTTGCTTGTCCCATCAAGTCTAAAGCAATATTGGTTAAAGCAATATCTTGTTCTAATACAGGTCCATGGCCGCACCATTCTGAGAGACGTTGACCTAGGATAAGAGCGTTATCTGCTAATTGTAAGGTATAGTCAAAGTGAGCTTCTTTCATGTTGTTGGTTGTTGGTTGTTGGTTCTTATTGCGGAATAAATTTCCGTTCAACCAACAACAAATTTAAATGTGTTTTACATCATCTGGGATATCATAAAAGGTAGGGTGGCGGTAAACTTTATCATTAGCTGGATCGAATAATGATTCGCTTTGGTTAGGACTAGAGGCAGTAATGTGTTTTGATTCCACCACCCATATGCTGACACCCTCACTTCTACGGGTGTAAACGTCACGGGCATTTTCAATAGCCATTTCTTCATCTGCTGCATGCAAACTACCTACATGCTTATGAGATAAACCGTTCTTACTTCTTATAAAGACTTCCCACAATGGCCAGTTATTTTTGGTACTCATATCTGTTGAAATTAATAGTAGCTAAAAAGGATATTATCATTGGTTTTTAATGATTATTTTATGAGGGTTTTGATATTTACCCTACACCCTACACCCTACACCCTACACCCTACACCCTACACCCTACACC
>JBCBCD010000984.1:0-3003 GCA_038530915.1 Bacteroidota bacterium | reverse complement strand
GGGGCTAGCAAACAAGCTCAATCCGCCAATAACTATTTTGGATTGGAATGTACTGAAGATTGGATTGGAGCATCATTTAAGGCAAAAAATGAATGTTTCCGGCAATATGAAAGTGCTTGGACCAGCTTCAGGGATCACAGTCTTTACATCACTACCGGAAGATTTTCATCTATGAATGAGGCAAAAGGACTGGATGCACAGGCATGGATCAACTTGTTATCCAAGACTGACTTCTACGAGAATAAAAAACATCCAAAAGAACTTAAAGCAATAATGGAGAAGCTTGATTTAAGTCTATTGGATCAGGAATGATATAAATTGAAAGGAGGATTATGTTAGTTTTCGCTTTCGGGTTCACTAGTTTCTTTTTCTGGCTCGCGTTTGATTTTATAATAATGAACGCCAGCCCCATAAACCCAACCTACATAACCTCTTTCAGTTTTGACTTTAACCCAGGGTTCATTTGCTACTTCAAAACCTAAATTGATCTCTTGCTTAAAGTCAGTAACCTCATTTAAAAAAATGACTTCTTCAAAGAGTTTAAGCTCTGCCACAATGCGAGCGGATAGTTTTGGTTCTGCTCGCATTTTAAAATTATTGATAGTTACATAAAGAGGGGTATATTTTTCTCTAATGGTTTTAGGAGTTGGTTGTTGAGTCTGTTCCTGAGACGTATTTTCTTGCGCTGTTGGTTCTGTTGATGCAGTAGCAGATGCTTCTGTTTGTTCTTCTTGCTCTTCAGTTAAGGTTTCAGTTGCATATTCATCACGAACCCTATTGCATTTAGACATTGCCCAAATCATAAAAGAGAGTACAAAAACACCTATTACCAATAATTCCACTCTAGGGAGTAATCCTTTTTGCTTGGTTTTATTCATAAGAAGATATAAATTATGTTTTGTCTATCTAATTTAAGTTGCGATGTATCTCTATTGATAATCAAAAATACCTGTTCATGCCCTATCCCTAAAGGGTAAACAAGAACTTTCTCCCTTTAGGGCGGAGAAAAAATCATATATCGCAACTTGGATTAACTATTTTTCTTTAAAAAAGAAAAGAGCTAACCATTTTCCATATGTATAATACTGGAAAAATACATAGCTCCTTACTTAAAAGCAATTATATGATATAACACAAGCCTTTCTTTCTACAAATTCATCTCGTCCAACCATCATCAACTTCAACATTTTATCACATTTTTATCAATTGGACTTATGGATGAAAAGATTTATAGAATAGCCTTATCCTATGTGCCTAAGGTGGGTAGCATTACTGCAAAAAACTTAATCGCTCATTGTGGAAGCGCAAAAAATGTATTTCAAACCTCTAGAAAATACTTAAAAAAAATTCCCGGCATTGGAGATCAAATCGCTAATAGTATAAAAAAAGAAGCCACTTTAGTAGCTGCTCAAAAAGAGTATGACTATCTGTTATCACATAATATTCAATTGCTTTGCCACGATGATTCATCTTTTCCAAAAAGATTATTGCATTTTCAAGACAGCCCTTTCCTACTCTTTTTAAAAGGAAATATTAATTTAAATACTGAAAAGATTGTTGCTATCGTTGGAACAAGACAACCATCTCATTACGGTCATCATGTTTGTGAGCGCATCATAGAAGAGCTTAGTGATCAAGGTATTTTGTTTGTAAGTGGATTGGCCTATGGAATCGATACCATTGCACATAAAAAATGCAATGCACTAAAAATTCCGAATGTAGCCGTATTGGGTCATGGCCTCAATACCATTTATCCGGCTTCACACAGGCAGGTTGCCAATGAAATTGTAAAAACCGGAGGACTATTGAGTGAATATCCCAGTCAGGTTGGTCCTGAAAGAGAACATTTCCCAATGCGTAATAGAATCATTGCAGGTATGTGTGACGCTTTGTTGGTTGTTGAAACTGCTTTAAAAGGCGGTTCTATTATCAGTGCAGAAATAGCCAACTCCTATCACAAAGATATTTTTGCTGTACCTGGAAGAATAAATGATGCTAAGTCCGCAGGCTGTAATCATTTGATTAAAAAGCATAAGGCTGCTTTGATAGAGGACGGTACCGACCTTATTGAGTTAATGGGATGGAGTCCACAAACAGTTAGCAAACAAAAAAGTCTTTTCCCTGACCTTGATGATCAAGAAAAATTACTATTAGATATTATAAAAAACAATAGCTCTTGTAGCACAGATTTCTTGGCTTATCAATGCAATTTAAGCTTAAGTAAACTTAAAATTTATCTTATTGGTTTAGAATGTAAAGGAATGATACAATCAGTTGCGGGGAATAGATACATAACTCTTTCTTAAGTTTTATCTTTGGCAACTGAAAAACTCTTATTGATAATTCTACTTTTATGAAAATAAAGCTTCTTATTGGTATACTTGTTTCCATAGCTCTCTATTCATTTTCACAACCTTTTGTCCAGAATTATAAAATGCCCTTTGAAAGGCCTAAAAATGTAATCATATTGATAGGTAATGGCATGGGTTTATCTGATATCACAGGAGGTTTGTATACAAATGGTAAATCACTGAATTTGGAGTCATGCGAAATTGTTGGTTTCATCAAACAAAATTCTTCAAACAATTTAATTCCTGATGCAGCTTCAAGCACTACTGCCATTGTAACCGGTGAAAAAGTGAAAAATGGATGGTTGGGCTTAGATTCAAAAGGCCACCCTATTCAAAACATATTTGAAATGGCTAAGGAAAAGAAGATGAGTACTGGTATCATCACCAATGGTTCCATCTTTGGTCAAGCACCTGCTGCCTTTGTAGCTCACACAAAATCATCAGATGATAAACCAGCTATTCTCAATGCCTATTTATCAGCAGAAGTCGATTTCTTAGTTGGAGCAGGAATGAATGATTTTAATGAGTTCATCAAATTGGGTGATCATATTAAAACATGGGAATCATTAAATTACCTGAAGGAAGATTTTAGTATGATTGAGTTGGGAAAAACTTCTATTGATGTACAAAAAAATTACTTGTACTTTTTGTA
>JBCBCD010000983.1:0-3006 GCA_038530915.1 Bacteroidota bacterium | reverse complement strand
TGCTCTAACAGGTACATGCCGTGTATGTCCCCCTTGAGGGGGTTAGGGGGTGGAATAGGCAAATTCCTCACCTCCTTTTCATCTCTTAGAATAAATTCCAATCAACCTATTTCGAAAAACCTCGCATTTATTTTACCAATTGTGTAACCTTTCATATTTTTTACAGTCCCTTCAAATAGACAAACCTTCAATCGCCATGCAATCACTTTATTTTAAACTCGCTTTTCGCGTGCTTCGCAAAAATCCTTTGCTGTCTTTAATCAATATTTTCAGCTTAGCTTTTGGTGTTGCCGCTTGTACACTCATCTTTTTATTCATTAAAGAAGAAAAAAGTTTTGACAGCTTTCACAGTCAGAAAGACAATATTTACCGAATCAACGAAATCCAGAGTTTTACAGGAACCAACACACAGCATGTCGCCTTATCTATGGCAGGCATGGGGCCAAATATGACCAAAGATTATCCTGAAGTTTTGGACTACACTCGTTTCATTCCCCAAGGCAAGAATTTAATTCAAAGAGGAGATCAACGTTTTACTGTAGAAGAATTAGTGGTTGTAGATAGCAACTTCATTGAATTTTTCAACTTCCCAATTGTTGCTGGTGATCCAACTACCGCACTAGATGATCCAAATTCTATAGTTATAACTAAACCCATAGCAGAGAAGTATTTTCCAGGTCAGGATGCTATCAATGAAACATTGGAAGTAGAAGAAGACACTTATACGATTACTTGTGTAGTGGAAGTACCTGAAAATTCTCACTTGCAATTTGATGTTTTAGTTTCTTTGAATGCCACCTTACGTGAATATCCAGATTTCAATAATCAATTTGGAAATAATTTTCTGAACACCTACTTACGAATGGATCCTCAGGCTGATATTGATGCTTATAACGCTAAAATGCCTGATTTCATTTCTCAATACATGAATAATGGCTCGGATGATGCCAATGAGTACTACAAGTTTTACTTGCAGAAATTAGAAGATGTGCACTTGGCGTCCACCCATATAGAACACGATTACAAAAACTACCGCAAGTTCAATGGAGCTTATCTCAATGTATTTATCATAATAGGTATTATCATCTTATTGATTGCTTCTGTCAATTTCATGAACCTGATTACAGCCCGATCTTCACATCGTTTTAAAGAGATTGGCGTAAGGAAAACAGTAGGAGCACTGAAATCACAGTTGTTCAATCAGTTTGTGGTGGAGTCTGTATTATTGAGCTTTATAGCTTTTGCCATAGGCATGCTTATTGTTGTTGCTGCATTGCCTTTGGTTAATAATTGGATGGGACGTACGCTGTCCTTTTTTACCTTATTGCAAAATCCATTGCTAATTATCGGAAGTTTGGTGGTTACCTTGGGCTTAGGATTTCTATCCGGCATCTATCCGGCTATGTACATGGCTTCCTTTAAGACCATTAAAATCCTTAAAGGCGAGAATGTAAAGACGCCAAAGTCATTGTTTAGAAACTCATTGATTGTATTGCAATTTGGCTTAGCCATTGCTATGATCATCAGTACCATTTTGGTCATGCAACAATTGAGTTATATAGAAAATCGAGACATAGGATTTGAAAAAGATCACATTGTACTGGTGGATATGAATCAGGAAGCCAATCAGGCTTTTGAGACCATGAAAGAAGAACTGCTCAAGAGTTCTAACATAAAAGGAGTAACAGCTTCTGGCCAGCGATTAGGGAATAATTTTCACCAGTGGGGCTTTAAGTTGCGCACGGATTCTATACAAGGACTTACACCTAGTAATATCAATATAGACTATGATTATTTTGATGTTTATGGCATTAAATTCAAGCAAGGGCGTGGTTTTTCAAAGGAATACTCTACCGATAATGGCCTTGCCTTCGTGATCAATGAAAAGTTTGCTGAGGAGATTGGCATAGAAGACCCGATAGGTGTTGCAGCAGGACATGCGTGGTATCCCGATGATTCATTGGGTACGATTATTGGAGTTACAGAAAACTTCAACTTCAACTCATTGCATTATGAAGTAAATACCCTGGCAATGGTGGTTCATCCTGATTGGGGATACAGTGAGTTATCTGTGAAAGTAAATGGAGAAAACATCACGGCCGGAATCAATGAAATCGAGCGAATATGGACACAGATGGTGCCTTCCTGGCCCTTCGAATATTCCTTCCTGGATGAGCATTTTGATACTTTGTACAAGTCTGATCAGCAAATGAAAGCCGTCATATTTGCCATGGCTATGTTGGCTATATTCATTGCTTGTATGGGTTTATTTGGCCTGGCAGCTATCACAATGGAAAAGCGGGTAAAAGAAATAGGTATCCGCAAGATTCTCGGTGCATCAGTAGGTCAAATCGCAGTACAATTGTCAAAAGTCTTTGGCATTTTGATCATCATAGCTTTTGTCCTTTTCAGTATTCCGACCTGGTTGTTTGTAAGAAAATGGTTGGAAAACTTTGCCTACAGAATCGATATCAACCCATTGATTTTCATCCTTGGATTCATTATTGCTTTTGTGATTGCTTTACTTACGATCAGTTATCATACATTGAGGTTGGCGAGGAAAAATCCGGTGGATTCCTTGAGATATGAGTAAGGACATGTTGTTATGCTGTTATGCTGTTATGTTGTTATGTTGTCATTTTTATTTAAGTAATTGACCAATGAAAGCATAATAGCATAACAATATGATAGCATGATTAAACGAAAACTATTCACAAGTACTTCTTTTCTCTTTTTTGCTTATCTTGAAAATAGAAAAGTTAACTGATAACACGATTCAAACTGATGACTTCAACTCTAATACAAAAATTTGCTATCGAAGGAGAAGTTCCTCTGATTCTCAATTTTGAGTTCTCGGACGATGCCTTCTTTGAATTTTGTCAACTCAATCGGAATCTCAATATTGAACGAGAAGCCGATGGAACCATTATTGTTCTGTCACCATCCGGTTTTGAAACAGGTAGTTTTAATTTTAAAGTAGCCTTGCAAATAGGAAAATGGAATGAG
>JBCBCD010000982.1:0-3012 GCA_038530915.1 Bacteroidota bacterium | reverse complement strand
ATTTTAAAATCACGTCTACAAGACAATACCCTCTTTAGTTTTTTTGAAGTAAATGGTAGTTTCTTAAGTTATAGATACGGCTTTTCTGGAGAGCAAATTGATTTTGAAATTCTCTTTACTACTTTTAAAGCAAAAGAAAAAACCGGCGAAGAAACTGGCAACGAAGTTTTTGCGTATCCAATAACTGTCGTACAAAAAGCTACCCTTAAGAAAGAATAATACAAATAATATTTTGCAAACAACCAAAAACTAAAAACCAACAACTAATGTTGCCAAAGGCAACATTTAGACGGTTAATTTCACGTTTTAGTCAAGTTTAGTTGAGAACTAGTCCTATACTTCCATAATTGAAAAGGTATATTTAAATTCTCCAACTAAAAACAAACAAGTGAAAAACCAAATCATCATTTTAATAAGCTGCTGCTTATTAGTAAGCTCCTGTCATGTTGGTAGATTTTTTACCAAGTTCAAAGCGAATATTACCGACCACAAGATTTTTCCTTACACAGAAGTTTCTACTGGCGAAAACCTTTCAAGATTACCCACTAGTGAAAAAGAACATCAATTCACGATTAAGTTTTCTTCCGGAAAAGAAAGAGATCTGGATGACTATTTACAAGAAACGACCACGGTCTCTTTCTTAGTCATACAGGGCGATAGTATCCTTTATGAGAAGTATTATCAGGATTACCAACCGGACGATATTTCTAATATATTCTCTGTCTCAAAATCAGTTACCTCCTTACTGGTTGGCATAGCTATTGATGAAGGAAAAATTAACAGCATCAAAGATCCAGTTGTCAATTATATTCCAGAACTGAATGATGCCGATCCGCTCTATAAAGAATTGACGATTGAAGACTTACTCAATATGCGCTCAGGACTAAAATTTACAGAAGCCTATGGAACTCCTTTTGCCCATGTAGCCAGGTTGTATTATGGAACCAATCAAATGAAGCAAATTAAAAGATTAAAATTTGAAAATGAGCCCGGAGAAGTTCACAGGTATCAAAGTATTTCAACTTCCATCCTGGGAGTAATCGTTGAAAGAGCTACCAATATGGAATTGGGAGAATACCTGGAGCAAAAAGTATGGCAGCCCATGGGTATGGAATTTGACGCAACATGGAGTGTAGATGATAAAAAACACCGCTCGGGTAAAGCTTTTTGCTGTTTGAATACGACAGCCAGAGACCTGGCCAAAATTGGTCTTTTATACAAGAATGATGGGAAGTGGAATGGCAAACAAATTGTCAGCTCAAATTGGGTGCAACAATCCAAAACGGCTAATATGGAAAATGACTGTTATCAGTATCAATGGTATGCTCCATCCGGGGTAGGATACAAAGATCGCGAAGAATTGATTTACCCAGATTCTTTAAGTGCAGTGCAAGGGGCTACCGAAATGGGCTACAAACATTTTTATGTAGACAAAAAATCAGAAGATACCAACGATTGGCACATTCATTATTGCTCAGAGGACTTCTATGCGTTGGGCATTTTAGGACAATACTTATATGTCAACCCAAAAAATGACTTGGTATTTGTACGCCTGGGCGAAAAATGGGATAACAATTACGATAGAATATTTAGGCAGATCGTGGGTCAGGTAGCGAGTGAATAAAATGTATTGAGATGGGCATGTCTTTTAGATGCGCCCATCTCAATACAATAAATACTTTTCCACTTCTTCTCGCCAGTCACTTGCAGAACAGATATCATCTAGTTCATTAATTAAAACCTGGGGATTATTCAAAAGGTATTGAGTAGGTAGAGCATTTCCCAATAACAAATCCAAGTGAAGTTGACCACTAGGGTTGACCATGGTAGGATAAGTATCCAATTCAATGTGCTTAGGATAATTCATGAATAGATGAGCCAAAATGAGTAAGCCAGTCTTAATAGGACGATAGCTTTGCTTATCAACTACATGTAATCGTATCCCTTGGCAGATCTTTCCAGCGTATCGGCTGGAGGCAGGAATATAGTTGACGGCTTGAAAGTTAACTCCACTAATTTGTAGCTTGTTTAGTTCATGACAGAATGATTCAGAATTTATCCAGGGAGCACCAAATTGTTGAAAAGGAATAGAAGTGCCTCTTCCTTCATTTACATTCAGACCCTCAAAAAAACAGAGCGCCGGATAAGTCAAAAAAGTATCAACAAAATTAATAGCTGGTGAAGGAGGTACAAATGGCAGATTGAGTGCTTCAAAATATTCATTACGATCCCAATTCTGGCATGGAATAACCTCTAACTTTAATTCTGGTAATCTTGAATTTTTCCAGTAAAGTGCCAACTCTCCAAGTGTTAGACTATGCCTTATCGGAATTCGCCACCTACCGATGAAAGAGCTAAAATTTGCTTCATCTAACAATGGTCCTTCAATAACATCCAACTTACCGCTTAGAGGATTGGGACGATCCAATACTAATAGTAATTTGTCACTATTGACACAAGCTTCCATGACATGACTTAAGGTCCATAAGTAAGTATAAAAACGAACCCCAGTGTCAGGTAGGTCAAAAATAACGCCATCTAATGATTGCAAAACCTGCTCAGGAGGACTGATATTAGTACCGTATAAACTGTAAACGGGAAGATTCGTGAGTGGGTCCACTCTATCTACTTGGAAAGCACCATCTATACCATTGGTAGCAATGCCATGTTCTGGTGAAAATAGACATTTGATATTCCAGTCTTGCTCAATTAAAGCAATTCGACTTTTTTTCCCGTTTTGAGTGGTGGCTGCATCATTGGTTACCAAGCCCCATTCTTTGGTAGATAATGAACGATTGTCCGGTCTTAAAAGATGATCGATTCCAAATGTAGTCATGTTATCTTTTTAAAGGGGGCGTCCCATAAGCTGTTCTTCATATTGAGCCGCCCAAGGATATTTCGTTTGCGTTCGTTTCACCCAAAAAAGCAGCGCTTTTTTGGGTGAAACGAACGCAAATAATATAAAATTGGCTGGCGAATCCGTAGGATGAGACAGCCTCTTTTAAAGCTAAG
>JBCBCD010000981.1:0-3013 GCA_038530915.1 Bacteroidota bacterium | reverse complement strand
ACATCATTACATCACATTTTCTGGTTAACAATATGTTGTCCCAGCTGGGACAATTAAACCAAGCATCATACATTTTGAAATACTTCCGATCAAAGTGACAAAGTAGTAATAAGTGGTTGGACAAAAATAACTATTATTTTTGTCCAACCACTTAAGAAAACAAGATATGGGAATATATATTTTGATACTAACCAAGGCTTGATAAAGAGAGACATAAGTATGAAACAAATTAGAGTGGAGTGGCTTATTTATAATAAAGACGACATAAGAAGAAGTTCTTCTGGTCGTCTTCAATTTCTTTTCATTCTAACAAAACGTAGATAGGGAGATTAGATTTGTATTTAGGTTGGTATATACATAGGAGTCAATTGGACTGTATTGATTTTCGCTTTTAGGTCTTATTTCAATAAAATGCTATTTCTTTCCATTCTCAGGGCAAATTCTACCAAACATCTAAAGATTAATTTCTCAGCTCGAATTCACCGTATATTTGAATCAACAAAACAAGATAGGGTTTTTAGGTTTTTAGGTATTTTAGGGTCATTTGGCAGTAGCACAGCTACTGTCTTTTTTTTATGATTGCAAACTAAATAGAATCTGCCTTTGATGCAAGGTTGTTGCAACAATAAACTCCAAGTTTCGTTAATTTTTATCATTAAGTTAACAAAAAAGGGCTACAGATGTCAATTTTTATACATCTGTAGCCCTTTTTTAGTCCATAAGTGGGCTTTTAGCCTTCAGTCAAAACCGTCAGTATATCTAATAAAATGTTTTGAAATGGTCCATCATCAAAAATATTCCAGCTGTTCACGGTTGCTACAATTTCATACTCAGGGATGACTATCAGAAATTGCCCACCAAAGCCAAGACCAAGATAAGCTGTCGAATTTTGGATATCTAATATCCACCATTGATAACCATATTTCATATTATCATCCCCCATCCCAACTGGTACCTGTTTAGTGAATGTTTGCTGTACCCAATCTTCACTAATGATTTGTTGGCCGTCCCATTCTCCATTTTTTAAATATAGGTAACCTATTTTAGCCAGGTCTTGAGCAGATAAAAACAGACCTCCTTCAGTATCGGGGAATCCTTTAGGCTCTTTTTTCCAGTGAAAGTCTTTGATTCCCAATGGCTTAAATAGTTTTTTCCTCGCATAATCATCAATATATTCTCCGGTTGTTTTTTTAATAATTCCTGACATTAAATGGCTGGCTCCACTATTGTACACAAATTTTGTATTGGGTAATGTATCAAAAGGTTGATCCAATGTAAATTGAATCCAGTCCTCACTGAGCTCAAGCTGCATGGTAGTATTCGTAGAATCGATTGGGCGATCCATTTCATGCCATTCCATTCCCAATTGCATGCTCAATAAATTCTTAATGGTCACCTCTTTTAACAATGGATCAGTATTTTCGAGCTTATAATCTGAAAAATAGTTTATGAGTTTATCATCCAGGGATGGAATCTTTTGTTCCTTGAAAGCAATCCCCATTATGGTTGCTGTCACAGATTTTGTAACTGATTGTAAGGTGTGTACTGTTCGTCCCTGGTAATAAGGATGCCAATCCGGATGATAATAATTGAACTCATTCAACTGAGAAGAATCTTTACATACATTGTATCCACACCCCAAGTAACCTTCCTTATCCTGGCTTATGGCTTTGTAATCATTATCATACTTTCTGTAATAAACGGCTTCTCCTCTTTGGGTAATAAAAACTTCATCAATATAACCGTAAAGACCTTGCTCCACTTTAGTATTGATAGAATCAATCCCTTCAACAGAGATTTGACTGGATTCTAAATCGGATTTTGGCCAGGCTTCTGTAGGAAACAATGAACTTTCAACAACTTCAGTGGAAGTATTATTACAGCTATTGGAAAATATTAAAATAAAGAGCAGGTAGGTGAAGATATTTTTTTCTCGCATCATGTTTTGATGCCAAGATAGCTATTGGGATAAAAGTATTAAAACGAAAAAAGCCTCTATCAGAGATAGAAGCTTTTTTCATTACATAAGGGTCAAATAAAATTCTAGTATCTGTTGTAGCTATCGTTGTCACGACGATCACGGTATCCACCGCCACCACGACGATCTCCACCATATCCACCGCCACGGCCTCCACCGTATCCACCACCACGGCCTCCGCCATATCCACCACCACGACCACCGCCATATCCACCGCGGTCACGATTCTCTCTTGGTTCTGCTTTTTTCACAACAATAGTCCTTCCATCCAATTCCGTGTCGTTTAAGGCATCAATCGCTGCTTGTCCTTCTTCCTCATTAGCCATTTCTACAAACCCAAATCCCTTAGATCTGCCGGTTTGCTTGTCCATAATAATCTTTACTGAATCTACATTACCGAATTCCTCAAACGCATACTGCAAGTCTGATTCAGTAGTGTCGTAGTTAAGTCTTGCTACAAAAATGTTCATAAAAAAAAATTGAAAAAAATAAGATAAATTAGAGTGTGCATGAAAATTTTAAAACACTTTCCAAAGCTACTTGAAAAAAAGTTCCCATGCTGGTTTTTGTGCATTTTTATCTCATATTTTCATGATTTATTAAAAAGAAACGACTTTTTCGATGTTTTTTCCTGCTTCTACACTAAATTTTATGATCTGTTTCTTACCATTGTAAGTTCCAAGCGCTTTTAAGCTTGCTTCGTAATTTCCAGGTGTAAGTACAAAAGTTCTGGGATTTGAGGTGTCACTTTTATACGTTCTTCCTTGTGCGACCGTAGTATTCTTATCAATATCTTTGATGTAAATCGTCGCATCTACCAATCCATCAGATCCAGAAGCTCCGATTTTTACTAAACTACTTTCAAAGTTATGAGCTATGGTTTGTGTTTGATTGGCTTCGAGATTAATGTCAGATACATTATGTATAGCTCCTGCACCTTTTATCTTCATCGCTTTAAATTCTAGTCGATAAGACCCCGGATTCACTTGCATGGTTTTAGCTCTTGCATAAGTTCTAGTTTGTGCAACTACTTTT
>JBCBCD010000980.1:0-3015 GCA_038530915.1 Bacteroidota bacterium | reverse complement strand
ATCAGCTAAAAGCAGCCGTAAAGGTAAGTTTTCAGGAGAGTGTTTCAGCGCTTCTCTTAAACTGTTTATTGTACTATCATTCATATATAATGGGTTCTTTTCTTTTTGTAGTTAATAGAATAATTACAGAAAAAAATTACCTGGATTTATATTACCTATCCTCAGCGACTAATATAATCACTAGGATCGGATAAATCATTAATGCCAATAACAATAATGCCTCTATGATTTCTCTTAATACGGGAAAAAAGAGGTAAAGGATATAGAATAGAACTAAAAAGGAAAGATATACTAAAAAACTACGTTGAGTCCCTTTTTTTATGCTTTTGAATAAATCAAATGAAACCCCGCTCAAAAAAAAGCTCAACAGCCCAACTATTAACAGATGTATGTTGTCAGTGGCTCCTGCAAAAAAGAAATAATTGATAAATACGCTTATTCCAATACTAAAGAAGAAAGTACTTCCAATGGTGAGTATTCTTTCTTGACTGCTTAATAAAAATTTACCCAATCGATCTCCTAATAAAACAAAGTTCAAAAGTTGAGGCATGATCTTAGATGGAAAAAAATAAATTAAATAACCGAAAAGCATAAAGATTAAAATCTTGCTGACCATTGCATCCTGGTAAAACAAACATACTACTACAAAAGCCAGATAAATAGTCATAAAACTCAAAATACGAGTGGCTCTAAACGCAATAACACTTTTTTGTACATTTAAAAAAAGCTTGTATGCAAAATGGACAAGCTGATTTTTTGACAAGATAGCTGTTCTCAATCCTGATTTGAGCATCTCGCTTTCGGGATTTTTTGCAAGCGTTTCTTTAAAAATACTCACTGATTCATCTACTTGTTCTGTATATAATTTTAATAAGCCCAGATTAGTCAGAGAAAAAACATGTTCTGGGTTTTGGGCTAAAACCAGATGGATTAGTTCCGATGCTTCCTTAAATTGATGCTTGATAATTTTTTCTAAAATGATTACATTTTTTGCATAGATGTTCTTTGGTTGGATTTCTAAAGCTTGATGTGCAAATCGAGTAGCTTCTTTTATCGCTCCTTGATCTAAACTTTTTTGGGAATGAATAACAAAGACCTGTTCTTGCTTTGGGTCAATCTTCAGGGAAGCAGACAACAATTCATTGCCTTTGTACATATTTCCTTCTTGAAACTCTACTACCGCCAATTGATTTAACACAAAAGTAGCATTGGGATTAATTGATAATGCTTTTTCAAAAGCAGTACGAGCTTCTTTAAATTTACCTAGGTTTTTGTAGCAAAGACCAAATAGATAATAGATTCGTGCATCTTCAATAAAAGAAGGCAAACGTTCTTCCAGTTTTTCTAGAGCTAGCCGATTACGACCTATTTTAATTAAATGAATTATATCTTTGAACTCTATCATCCTCCTCCTAATTGTTACTTATACTCAACCACTCTTCATAGGACACTACTCCTTTCTCAGGTCTTCCTTCCCCTTCTAAAATGCCAATAAACTCCAATGCATGTCCATCCGGATCGCTAAAATAAATGGCAATAGCCGGCATCCATGCAAAAACCATAGGTCTTTCAGTACCATCATTCAAGAAGTTCCAAAAGTTGAGTCCTCTTTTTTTGAGGTATTGTACAGATTCATTTAAGATCCATTCGGGATCACATTCAAAGGCAAAATGTCTACTTTCTATTTCATCCTTAGGTTTTTCCCAAAGTCCCAGCATGAATTGCTTGGGCTTACCAATCCAAAAGAAAGCAATTCGTCTTCCGTGCTCATAATGACATTGTTGTAAGCCTAAGGTGTTGGCATAAAAATCAATGGATCTTTCCAGATCTTCAACGTACAAATGCGTCTCGTATAATCCTTTTATCATGTGTTCATCTTGTTATCTTGTCATCTTGTTATGCTGTCATATGGCTGTACAAACTCAAGAAAATACCATGAGCAAAAACTCATCTATCTTCTCAATACCAATTCAGCCTTATCAATTTTCAAATTAGTAGTCCTTGATTCCAGGTAAGCCTTGAAAGTATAAGTGCCATCTTCCGGTATATTGATTTGTGCATTCTTTCTGGAAAAACTCAGGCTTGTTTTGTTTCCGTTCGAAGTTCTAAGTTTATTCAAAGTCAATTTTGTACGGTCTGTGGGATCAATAGTTATATTACCTAAAGGCGCTCCATTCTTCAAAATTTCCATTTGAAATTCCATCTTAAGAATACCTTCAAACTCCATATCCATATTTGACCAAACGTATATTTCTTCGTCTTTTTTAAGTTCAATACTTACCTCAACAGGATTCGGGCCTACCTGATTTATTGAAAGCCGAGCGACTTCTTCACCTGTAATCAGACCACAACCCATTTGAGTAATGAATAATGAAAAGAATAATAGATTAGTAGCAAATTGTCTCATTGAATGAATTGTTTTAGTGTAGGGTTTACTGGCACTACACCCTACACCAAATTTACTCAATGAGAGCTGAATCTTCTCAAATAGCAAAAATTATCTTACAAAAAGCTATCTAACATACCCCAACTCCCTATAAAACTTAGCTTGTTCGATATACGACAATCTCAACTTTTCCGGATCAGACTGAGGCCAGCCTTTGTCATCCAGATGAGAAGGCGTGAATAAATGACCACAATCTTCATAGATTTTGAGTTGACAGTCATAGCCTAAAGTATGCATTTTCTCTTTGAAAGCTTGCGCATGGATGGTAGGTGTTAAGCTATCCGTTTCACCTTGTAGAATCAATGTCCTGGGCATTTTCAATCCACTCTTCAAATTATCTAAAGCGGACACACTGATTGGATCAACCCCTTCATGCAGTAAATCAACAAAGTATCCATCTTTGGTATCAATAGCAGGAGAAAAGAGAATGAGTGCATTGGGAAGGTCACTATCGTCCTCATCTTGCAGGACACTGATGGATGAAATCAAGTGCCCACCGGCAGAAATTCCTTTGCCAATGATTTTATTAGAATCTATGGATAAGTTGGCTGCATTTGCTCTGATCCATT
>JBCBCD010000979.1:0-3019 GCA_038530915.1 Bacteroidota bacterium | reverse complement strand
ACATCAAGTGCTGTATCAATATTCTAGATGCTTCTTTAATAGCATCTTCAGGATGGATCGTTCCATCAGTAATTACTTCAATTGATAGTTTCTCATAATCCGTACGCTGACCTACACGAGTATTTTCGATATTGTAAGCAACGTTTTTAATGGGAGTGTAAATAGCATCGATTGGAATAACACCAATTGGTGCGTCCTTAGAAAGATGCTCATCAGCTGGTACATAACCACGACCTTTAGTAACGGTGAGTTCCATCTCAAGGTTAACAAAAGGCTCCATGGTACAGATCAATAGATCAGGGTTCATAATCTTGAACACATTGGTGTGCTCTTCGATATCACCTGCACGAAACTCTTCTTTGCCGCTGATTGTCAAGTAGACTTTCTCATTAGTAATTTCATCATCACTCAATACCTGCTTAAGTCTAACTTGCTTAAGATTAAGGATAATCTCGACTACATCTTCAACTACACCACGTATGGAAGCGAACTCATGTTCTACTCCTGCAATACGGATAGCTGAGATGGCATAACCTTCAAGAGAAGATAATAATACACGACGAAGAGAATTACCTACAGTTTGTCCAAAGCCTGGTTCTAGGGGTTTGAATTCAAATAGCCCTTCAAAATCATTGGCTTTAGTCATTGTGATTTTGTCAGGCTTCTGGAAGTTGAGGATGCTCATAAGCTTAATTCAACTATTTTGATTAATAATGTGTATATATTATACACTGAAGTAGAAAGAAAAGAAAGTAAAATGACCTCTGAACCGTTAAGGTGTCAGAGGTTTTTTATATTATTACTTAGAATAAAGTTCTACGATTAACTGCTCGTTGATTTTCTCTGGGATCTGATCTCTTTCAGGATACTCGATGAAAATCCCTTCTAATTTGTCAGGATTGAATTCCAACCAAGGAAATTTTCTCACATCACTTTTTCCAGCCACTGCATCCTTGATCACATCCATATTTCTTGATTTACCTTTTACAGTAATTACATCACCAGGACGTAGCTGGCAAGAAGGAATATTAGTTACAACTCCGTTCAAAACGATGTGTCTGTGTGTAACCAATTGACGTGCAGCTCTTCTTGTTGGTGCCAAACCTAAACGGTAAACTGTATTATCAAGTCTAGCTTCCAAATACTTCAACAAGTTTTCACCTGTAATGCCTTTTTTACTACTAGCAACATCGAACAAAGTACGGAACTGACGCTCCAATACACCATAAGTATACTTTGCTTTTTGCTTCTCCATCAACTGAAGTGCATAATCAGACTTTTGCTTTCTTCTTCTGGTATTACCATGCATACCAGGAGAATACTTTTTCTTTTCGAAAGCTTTATCAACACCTCCATAGATGTTTTCGCCAAAGGCCCTAGACTTCTTCGATTTTGGTCCCGTATATCTAGCCATAACTTATTCTAAATTTTCTTATATCGTTTATAGAGGACACTCCCACATTATACCCGTCTACGCTTAGGCGGACGACAACCGTTATGAGGTACAGGAGTAACGTCTTTAATTTTAGTTATCTTAATACCTGCAACATCAAGAGCTCTTATTGCAGCTTCTCTACCAGAACCAGGACCTTTAACAAATACTTCTGCTGAACGCAATCCAGCTTCATGTGCTACTCTTGCAGCGTCAGCAGCTGCTATCTGCGCAGCATAAGGAGTATTTTTCTTTGAGCCACGGAAACCAGCCTTACCAGCTGAAGCCCAAGAAATAACCTGTCCTTGCTTATTGGTAATAGATATGATGATGTTATTGAAAGAAGCTTGAATAAAAGCCTTTCCTTCCGATTCAACTTTAACTTTTCTCTTCTTAACTTTTTTAGACTTTGCCATGCCGACTTAATGTTTAAGCAAAAAAATATATAGAAAAACTATTTAGTAGCTTTCTTCTTGTTCGCAACTGTTTTCTTCTTCCCTTTACGAGTACGCGCATTAGTTTTGGTTCTTTGACCGCGAAGTGGTAAACCTTTTCTATGACGCAGACCTCTATTACACGCTATATCCATCAGACGCTTGATATTCAACTGAACCTCAGAGCGCAATTCACCTTCTACAGTATATTCATTGGTTATGATAGTTGAAAGCCTTTTGATGTTTTCATCATTCCAATCAGCTACCTTCACATCAGGATCAATACCCGCTTTTTCTAATATTTCTAATGATCTTGAACGACCAACACCATAGATGTAGGTCAAACTTATCAAGCCGCGCTTATTTCTCGGCAAATCTATACCTGCAATACGAGCCATGTTTACTCATTTTATTAGTCTAAGCAAAGTCTATCCTTGACGTTGCTTAAACTTTGGGTTCTTTTTATTAATAATGTAAACTTTTCCTTTTCTTCTTACGATCTTACAGTCTGCAGAACGCTTTTTAACACTTGCTCTGACTTTCATGGTGTATATTTTTATATATTATTTATATCTGTAAGTTATTCTTCCTCTAGACAAGTCATAAGGAGACATCTCCACAGCTACTTTATCACCAGGAAGGATTCTAATATAGTTCATACGCATCTTTCCTGAGATGGTAGCAACTACCTGATGATCATTTTCTAACCTCACTCTAAACATTGCATTAGACAATGCTTCCTCAATAATCCCGTCCTGTTTGATTAAATTTTTCTTACTCATACCAAATTTTTCGGTGTGCAAAGATAATAAAAAATATTTATAGTCCTAAGTAAAAGACCAAACAAATATTACTGTGATGCCATTAGTGATAAATCCCAAGGTACTTTCTTCAAATTTGAGTTGTTTCTCATTGCTTCCTCTATGATTACATGATTAGATAGGATATCTGCTTTTCCTTTCTTCACAGCAATTGTGTGCTCATAATGTGCTGATGGTTTTTTATCTTTTGCAAAGATTGTCCAACCATCTTTTGAAGTACGTACATCTTTCTTCCCCAAATTCACCATAGGTTCGATAGCAATCACAAGCCCTTCTTTTAACTTCATTCCTCTACCTCTTCTGCCATAGTTTGGAACATCTGGCGCTTCATG
>JBCBCD010000978.1:0-3019 GCA_038530915.1 Bacteroidota bacterium | reverse complement strand
CCTTATAAAGAACGCCGTTCAACATAATAATAGAGGAGGCTACATTACGCTATCTCTGAATAAAGAAAAGTTCCAAATAGAAAATTCAGGGCAAGTACTCAATGTAGAACCTTCACAACTTTTCAGGCGTTTTCAGAAAAATCAATCAAAGACTGAAAACCTTGGTTTAGGTTTATCCATTAATCAACGGATTTGTGAATTGTATGACTACCAATTAGATTACAAGCACAAGGAAGGAGTACATTTATTTACTCTTACATTCTAACCTCTACTCAGTCATCGACTAACTAAGTACTAAGTGTGGAGGCGTTTCAATAACTCTTCTTTATCTTCCGGTGAATTTACATTCTTTAGCCATTCCTGGTTTTGGGCTTCTATTACCTCTACATCCGAATTGATCAATACTTTTCTGAGAGAGGAGTAACCTTGAGCTAAAAACTGTAAAGTGATAGGATAAGATTTTGGCTCCCATAATGTAATCAGAGGTTCTGGAAAGCCTAACTCAGGATTGAGAAAAGCAGTGGCAGTTTTGGAATAATTTCTCTCTGCAATTAATTGTTCTATACTTTGAGGCTCCAGCAATGGTAAATCGCAAGCTACTACCAACCATGCTGATTCAGGATCAAACCTAAAAGCAGACAAAATCGCTCCCAGAGGACCTAAGTCTAAAAAGCTATCTGCTAATAATGGATAAGGACTTTTGATCTGTTCAAGCTGATCCGGTCGACAAGAAATGTAGACCTCTTTACAGAATGGACTCAAGATATTGGCTGCATAGTCTCTTTGCGGTGTACCATGGTAATTGATCAAGCCTTTGTCCTGCCCCATTCTCCTACTTTTTCCTCCTGCCAAAACCAGTCCTTTGATCTTTGGAATCTTGCTTTTTTGTTTCTCAGCAATAAAATCAACACTATCTTCTACCTCGTTCATGGAAAAAAGTGGAATATTTTCTTTCGCATGTTTTAGATGCTTCTTACTCATTTTCATCTCTTTTAAAATCTCTTTTACCACCTATTTTTTCCATCAGTTTTACCTCCTTGATCACAATATTATGTGAGAAAGCCTTACACATATCATATATAGTAAGAGCTGCTACACTTGCTCCGGTCAATGCTTCCATCTCTACTCCTGTTTTGGCAAAGATTTGTACTTCGCAATCGACAATTACTTCTTTTTGGTCACCTATGTATATATGTATGTCACAACTATCCATGCCAATAGGATGACAAAGTGGAATGAGACTGCCGGTTTGTTTAGCAGCCATAATGCCTGCAATGGTTGCTATTTGAAAAACTGATCCCTTGGGACTTTGGATATCATTGTTTTCTAGTTTTTCGAGTATGAGATCATCGAGTTCAACAATAGCTCTAGCTTTTGCCATTCTGTGGGTAGGGGGCTTACCACCTACATTTACCATGTTAGGAGTACCATCTTCGTTTAGATGTGAAAACTGATCTGCCATATTAACCGCCTATTGTGGCCATTGATTCATTTATTGGAAAATTCATTCTCTTCTGTTCTGCTTCAAAGCCATTTTTGGCTCTATGACCTATAGCATGTAAAATGGTATCCAACATTTGTTGATCTGTTGCACCAGAACGCATAAAAGTCTTAAGGTTAAATACACCATTATCATATAGACAAGTTTTGAGCATGCCTTGGGGGGTTACTCTCAATCTATTGCAGCTGCCACAAAATGTACGACTGTAAGCAGCAATGACTCCAATATTGCCAAGGTGACCAGGAATGTGATAGTTGTAAGAAGTAGAAAAAGCTTGATCCGGTATTTTTGTTAAATCAGGATAAACGTTTTTGATGTGATCAATGATGGCGATGTAATTCCACTTCAACTTTTCATAATGACTACCACTTCCATTGAATGGCATTTCTTCAATAAAACGCACATCTATCGGATACTTTTTGGTCAGTTCTGCCATAGGAATAATATCTTCAATGTTTTGATTTTCCATAATCACCGCATTGATCTTAGTCGGTATTCCATTTTCAATCAGGCCATGCAAGGTCTTCATGACTTCGTCGAAAACGTTTCTTCGGGTAATCTGGAAAAAACGATCAGGGTTTAAACTATCCAGACTCAAATTGATAGAATTGATTCCTATTCTCTTTAAATCACCAATGATAGGAGCTGTTAAAGTTCCATTGGTTGTGATATTCAGCTTATTGATCCCCTTTATGGCAGCAAGTCTCTCCAAAAACTCCAACATTCCTTTTCTGACAAAAGGCTCTCCACCGGTAATTCTCACTTTATCGACACCTTTCGAAGCGAGAATACTGACCAAACGTTCCATTTCTTCATAGGTCAACAATTCTTCTCTATCCACATATTTAATACCTTCTTCAGGCATACAATAGAAACAACGCAAATTGCAACGGTCAGTAACTGCCAACCTCACATAATTAATCAGTCTTCCGTGATTGTCTTTTAGCATGTTGCAAATATTTTGAGTTTAGCGTTTAGGTGTTAAACTTTAAACTTCTAAACGCTAAACTCTTCCAAGATAAAAGTTCTTAAAGAAAAGCAGCAACAACTTGTTCAAAAGGTTCTTCTTCCAGCACTCCTAAACCAAAGAGGGCAAAATCATATTTTACCGGATCTTCTGGATTCATCGCTCTTAAAACATCTGTTAACTCTTCAACTGCTTTCCAGTCGGTTTGTTTACGAGTTAACAATCCTAATTTTGTTGCAATTCTTTGAACATGTACATCTAAGGGGATCATCAATTGACTGGGATTTATATTGGACCAAAGCCCAAAGTCGATACCTTGATTATCTTTTCTAACCATCCATCTTAGAAACATATTTAAACGCTTACAGGATGACTTTCTATCAGGAGTAGCTACATGTTTCCTCGTTCTTTGAGGCGCATCTTTTAAAGAGAAAAAATAATTGTGGAAACCAGAAAGAGCAGTCTGAATGGTAGGAGCATCTTCTGCTAGTGTATTGGTAAAAGCCGATTCAAGACTTTGATTATTGCGGTAATGTTGCTGTAAAAATTCA
>JBCBCD010000977.1:0-3021 GCA_038530915.1 Bacteroidota bacterium | reverse complement strand
ATTATGCTGGATGTAGTATGTATTTAAGTTGTTCAGCAAGAAGCTACAATTTAGGCTCTATTGGTAATATTGGGGCTAGATTTCGTTTCCCACTTGATGTTTCTATTGGGTCAAACTCAGCTAATGTATTTTTAATTAACTCTGGAGAACTACAAATAAGAAGAATCAATATTAATGAATCTATGACTTACAACTTTGCCGGCTTCAACTCTTGTACCCTATCAACTAATCCCCATTTACCTTGTGGTGTTAACTTATCTAATCCGGTCGGAATTGCCTCAAGTATAGTTGGAAATGAAGAGATCGTATGTTTATCTCAGAACAACCAAATTACTCTCTTTAGAATGCCTATTGGTTCTAATCAAAATATTTGTGGCATAAAGTGCAATGGAAATCAGATTTTTTTTGACGATTTGAATAGTATTATTCAAAAATCTGATATTCCTGGTGATAGTAATCCCAGGGGAATAGATATTCATGAAGGTTTACATCAAGCCTTTATATGTCTCTCTAATGCGGTCAATAATAGGATTGTATCTATGGATCTTAATGACACAACCATTTTAAACAATGTAGTTAATTTTAATGGTGAATATGATGCTTTAGATTTAACTATAGATGAGTATTCCAATAATCTATTCTTCTTAGATGATAAAAGTAAACGAATAGGATATTTTAATCTTAATGATCCTATGAATATAAAATTTCTGAAAATTTTAAATGATTGTCCAGAAGATCCTAATAGTCAGGATTTGGTACTTAATCAACCACAAGGGATCTCCATTCATAAAGATCCACAAATCCGAGCAAGGGTACTTTATATTACTGAATTAGGTCCACGAGGATCTAGTGTAAGGAAAATAATCCTTAACTAATTACAATCATTGCCCATGCAATTAACTTCAGTTCCAATTGTAGACATATCGACACCCTGACCAAAAATTGTCTCGCAATTTGTTTGCAAGTCAATCTTAATTCTGGTTCTATGAGCACAAATACCGTTCTGAGTACTTTCTCTACAAACAACGATATTAAAAGCTCCTTGAGCGATAGGATTTATAAAAAGATCGTTTGGCACCCCACTAGATCCACTGTTATTAATCTGACAATCAGGGAGTAAACACATTTGGCCACTAAAACAGACAGATCCATTTTGCAATGTACAGAAATTGGAATTTCCATTGTCATCAAACCAAAGCAAAAAGTTTAAAATGTTGTTATTAGCTATTTTATTGGCATCAAATAAGATCCTTCCTCCCGTCAATGATCCAAAATAGTTGTAAATACCAGACCCAATATTAAAGTTAAATCCAACAGCATCCAGTAAATAACAGTTTCCTGTATTTGGGCATCCAATTTGTACAACGAGTTCTTCACATGCGACAGGACTGGGTGGATCCGGCACACTAATTTGACCAGTACGGCAAGCTGAAAATTGTCCACTAGTATCAATATTGGTTGCTGGTACCGGACTGCATGTTTCAAAAATATCAAGATTTACCATGGCCCCATTAGGTACTACTATTGGTAGTGGATAGGTGCTATTCTCTTTCAAATTTATTACATTCCCATTTGGCAAAAGTGGTTGCGAATGCGGGGTCGACACTTGAATGAACCTGGTTTTAAAAACACCTGGATTGTTATTAATTTTTATTAATGTATTACAAGGAATGTCAGATTGACTTACAACTACATCCGGTAGCCCCACCAATGGTCCAACCCACTCAACTACGTCTCCTTCATCTTCTTCAAAAGTTGATTCTGTTTCTTCTACCCAAAGGTTGCTAGCCTCATTAAAATGCCACAAATGGATACTGTCAAAATCACTACTATTCAACTCTTTGGAAGGATCATGAATTCGAAACCTCACCACTGCTGGCTGTGAAAAGGCACCTACTTCAATTCCTTCACTACCTTCGGTGAAAAAATTTAATTTCAAGTGGCCAAAAGTATTCAGAAAGATGGGTTCTGCTGGATTTGCAATAGATTTACCAGATGAACTTCTAGCATTTGTAACAAAAAAGTTACCCGGGAAGGCGTTCAAAGAAGTTTTAAAACGAGCATCGAATAAACCTAACTTATAATTAATAGAATTAACATTATTAACCGTATTGGTTTGATTTTTATTCAATAATTGGGTTCCTTCCTTAATAATAACTTTCGCAGAAATCAAAGTATCATTATTTTCGTCCAATACACTGGTTCCCAAAATTAATTCTTTTTCAATCCTTCCCTCTGCTCCTAATGGAATGGTTCCGGTCTGAACTTTTATGCCCGGAGTTTTAGTATTTTCATTATTATTTACCATATAAATGGGAAAATAACTAGCCAAAGTATCCGATAGAATTACAGTTTTGTTAGTTCCTAAGAAGCCAGGAGCCTTTAAAGAAACTGTAAAAGAATACCTCCCCTCCTCAGCTTGAGTCACAAAAACTTTAGGAAGTTTTAGGTTCACAATTCCAACACTTGAAACCATACGAAACCTGGGCCCTAGCTTTCTTCCTGTAATAGAAGAAAGTCCATTCAAAGAATCATAAACTTCAATTCGTACCTCTTGAGGATGAATTTTGAGATCTGATTCTGCAGTTGGATCTGCATTGAGAAACTGAAGTGTAATTGGAATATAAGAAGATAAAACTGGTTTAGCATCTGGATCTTCTTTTGGTTGATCAGCATTTAAACCCTGTTCTTGGCAAGTAGTAACAAAAAAAAGTAAAAATACTAAAAGCCAATACTGGCTTTTAAAGCGAAAAGATTTAGGTGTAGGTAGCATATTCTGCTGGAGTTAAAGGGTAAATTATATTCTAAGATATATTTTTTCGCAATTATTCCAAAAACCTTATATCGCAAACCTACTAATACCTGAAAGTTTATCTCATATTACCTCAATTAACATCAGTATTATTTTGAGTTTTAAAGCAACTGCATCAACTTCTCCTTTCGATTCCTCGCCACAGGTAATGTTTTACCATTCGTCAGCAATAAGTAGCCTCCGTCGGTGCGTATGTATTCTTTGATGTG
>JBCBCD010000976.1:0-3025 GCA_038530915.1 Bacteroidota bacterium | reverse complement strand
ATCGCTTTACTAAATGAGTGAAATTGCCAGAATTTCCTTCCCAACCATGCACCAGTAAGATTTTATCATTTCCACTCCCCCATTCATAGGTTTGAATTTGAAAATTTTTAAACTGGATGGTCTCTTTTTTGGCCTGATTCAAAATTTGTTTTTCCTCTTCACTAACCGGTCGGCTTCTCGGAACCGCCAATCGATTGTAAGCAATATCTGTCATCCGTTGAGGAAATATATTACAGGCAAACTGTATCAGACTTCTGCGCATAAATCTTTTAATTTTCTACTGCTTAATCATTCTCAACTCTAAAAAAGCACTAAGTTTAATCAATAGTCTTTTTCTAATACTGGTTCATATCCAGGTAATATCTGCTTCATGTGATGTTCTAAGTGAAATACATAATCCCAAATGAGATAACTCAGAGAACTAGGGGTACCTTCTTCGATTAAGGTCATTCCAATTACATCAAAATTATGCTGGATGGTTTCTTTCGTCATCACTTCATCCGGTATACGATCTATGACAGCAGCTAAATGTTCATTTACCATTTTCCATAACTGAAGCACTTCAGCTTGTGGCCTATTTTGATAATTGTTCTTTTCGACCCATTCTTCTTGCTTATAGCCTAAGAAGAACAAATCCCCTTGGCTTTCTGCTCTCAAAAATCGTTGATGATTGTTATATGCAGAATCTATTAAATGTCCAAGGATCTCTTTTTTGGACCACTTATTAGTGGATGGCTTTAAAGAAAAATTAGTGTCATCCAATTGCTCTATTTGAGGAGCTGTGGCATTGACTATTTGTCTTAATGTAGTTGCATATTTTTTCATCTGTCTATTGATTTAGTTGGCTCCATCTAATAATAGAGAACCGTTCATTGGTTTGAATCACTTTCGCTCTAATTTCTCTCAATTTTTCAACAGATTCAAATCTTACCAAGACATTAAGCTCACTCAGAAGAGTAGGTAAGTGATCCAGTTTGACAACATCAATCGGCTTCTGTGTGGTCTCACTAACGTAATAACCAGCAATTTCATCAATCAAGCTGAACTGTTGTTTATCAAACTCATACCTATACAAACTTGTAGCAATAAATTTTCCCTTCCAATGCTTTGGTAAAAAAACAACAGCCCTATAAGTTTCAATATCCTTGGTTATCAAAGATTTAAAGTGCGGTATAGCTTCTTTTCCTGTAAGACAAATTCTTGGACAATCTCTTGGAAAATAGTAATTATGAACCATTCCTTTCGCAATGGCCCAAACATAAGACTTGCCATCCCAATGTTGTTTTTTGGATGGTCGAGGTATAAATTCAGTTATGTCCGATTTTTCGCTTAGATGAAAAAGTTTCAACTTCCTTTCTTAATGTTTCAACCTAATAACTTATTTTTTGGTCCAGATCCAGGCAGGTTCACCCACATAAACACGTCCATCCGTAATTATCTTAAGCTGCCTATTGCTTATATTGAGTAAGTAAATATCATCTTTTTCATCTACCTGTGCATGATAAGCGATGAATTTCCCATCAGGAGAACAAGCTATCTCACTTTCGTTGATTGGCGTATTGGTCAATTGCTCTACTTCTAAAGTATTTAAATCGATTAAATAGATTTCATTTTCTGTAGAATCCGTCTTCATGGTGGTCGCCAACTTACTGTCATCAGCAGACCAGCTCAAGTACTTCTCTCTTAAATCATTGTTGGTAATTCTTTGATGCTCTTGTGTTTCCATGCTATAGATATAAATTTCATTGCTACCCGATTCATCAGAAAGGTAGGCGATCTTCTTACTGTCATTGGACCATTTGGCCCGGCCATTATAGGCATTATTATTAGTTATTTGCTGACTATCTATAGGCATTGCGTATGGTGCCAATATCAACTGAGTGCTTTCGCCTATTTTTTGAGAAAACAACATCCATTTTCCATCAGGAGAGATATCATACCCCATACTATCCGGAGTGATAATTGAATTCAAAACTTCACCTTTTCTGTTACTATTTTGAAAAATAAAAGTACTCGCTGTATCAGTACTATTGTAATAGACTTCATTTTTAGCAACTACAAACTGTGGCCCCCATTCCCATCCCAATCCATTGGTAAACTTCGTCTCATTCTGTCCACTGGTATCATTACGCATAATGTCAAAACCATTTTCATTATTAGCAATGTAGAGTAACTCCTGAACTAATTCTTGTACATATTCCTTAGGAGTTTGATTTTTTTGACAGGATATAATTCCAAGCAATAATAAGAGCGGAACAAAATGGATGGTTTTCATAATATCCGTATTTAAGTAATTGACTTTAATTTCCCTTGTATAACAAAACCGGCAATACTAAAACCAGCTTTTAGTAGGGTAGCTTTTGATGCTTCATTATTGATACTACAACGAGCAGCTGGAATTTTTCCAAGTCTATAACATTCCTTTTTAATTTCTTGTAATAAAAAACTACCAATTCCCTTGAGGCGATGATTTTCCTGTACTTCCATAAATAAATCTACAAAAGGAGGATTATAATGTGTCAAATACCCTCCATCTGCTACTACTTGCCCCTCTTTTAATGACAAGCATCATAACGCACCTGAAAAGGACGCTCTGTCAAAAATTGCTCTCGCAATTTTATTACTTCACTGTATAAAACTTTTTTGATATTAACATTAACCTCCATAAAACGTTAGCGACTTCTTGGTGTAATAATTACTGCTTGAATAATGCAATCGTATAATCCAACAACTCCACTCCACCCGCAGGCCCATGTCCAGGTACAACATACTTTAAGTCACCATATTTAGCCTTCACCTTTTTTACTGTATTCGACCAGTCTGATAAGCTGGCATCAGCCAAATTTCCCTTTCTGGCTCTTAATGATTTAATCATAGAGCCTCCAAACATTACCTTTTCATCAGGAATGTAACTGATGATATTATCATGGGTATGACCTTTGCCAATAAATTCATTGATCTCCTTTTTTCATGATATTTCAATTTCGCAATAGCCTTCAAAACCATTTTTTGGCAAAACCTCCCA
>JBCBCD010000975.1:0-3026 GCA_038530915.1 Bacteroidota bacterium | reverse complement strand
ATTGAGGCAAAAGATTCCATCAAAATCGAAAGATTATTCTTTTAGTTTTACTTAAATGAACTTTTGAAAGAATTTGACATCTTTGAATCTTAAATCCTTAAGCTAAGTCTGTATGAAAAACCTCTTCAGTGCATGTAAGATCATCTTTTTGATGTTGCTTGTTAATCCTGCATTTGCTCAAGTATCCTTAGAACAAGCAGACGACCTACGCTACAGATTATTAGGCCCGATTAGGGGGGGACGAGTTAGTACGGTAGTAGGTGTACCCAGCCAACCATTTACTTTTTATATGGGAACTACTGGTGGTGGAGTATGGAAAACCACAGATGCAGGGACTACCTGGAATAATGTTTCTGATGGTTTTATTAAAGTAGGTTCCATAGGTGCTGTAACAGTAGCTCCTTCTGATCCCAATGTCATTTATGTAGGTACAGGCTCTCCTGACCCAAGAGGGAATGTTTCTCCTGGAGATGGCTTGTATAAGAGTACCAATGGTGGCGAAAGCTGGAAAAAAATTGGGTTAGAAGATGCTGGTCAAGTAGGTAAAATCATCGTACATCCAGATGACCATAATATTGTTTATGCTGCGGTGTTGGGAAATATATTTGGCCCTAGTACAACTCGAGGGGTGTACCGTACAAACGATGGAGGTGAAAATTGGCAAAGGGTATTATATGTCAATGACATCACCGGAGCAGTTGATTTAGCCATAGATCCCAATAACCCAAGAACTTTGTTTGCAGGGATGTGGACCGCTCAGCGTAAACCCTGGACCTTAATAGATGGTAGTGAAGACAGTGGTGTTTGGCGAAGTATAGATGGTGGATACAATTGGACGCGTTTAGAAGGAGGATTACCCAAAGGAATACTGGGTAGAGTGGGAGTAGCTGTTTCACCAGCGGATTCAAGAAGAGTTTGGGTCATACAAGAAGCTGCAGAAGAAAAAGATGGGGGCTTGTATAGATCTGATGATGGAGGTAGAACTTTTAATAAAATCAACAGAAATCATGCTTTGAGACAAAGAGCGTGGTACTATAACAGAATTATAGCTCATCCAACCGATGAAAATACATGCTTCATTATGAATGTAAATATTTTGAAATCAGTAGATGGGGGGAAATCCTTTGCAAGGGTTAATATTCCACATGGGGATAATCACGCACTTTGGATCAATCCCAATAATTCAGACATTATGGTAGAAGGCAATGATGGTGGAGCTTGTGTTACACTCAATGGAGGTGATACCTGGTCCACTTTGTACAACCAGCCTACGGCAGAATTGTATCGAGTTACAGTGGATAATGATTTTCCCTATAGAGTTTATGCGGCACAGCAGGATAATACTACCATTTCTATTCCTTCCCGTTTTTCGGAAACACTTGATCCATTTCAGGAAATGTATGCAGTTGGTGGTGGTGAAAGTGGACATATAGCCGTTGATCCACGTAATCCAAACTTAATCTATGCAGGGAATTACATTGGCCAAATTACCAGGTTGGATAGAGATAAAAGACATGCTAAAGATGTAGTTGCCTATCCGCAGATGCACGACGGTCAAGCTCCCAGAGATATCAAATATCGCTTCCAATGGAATGCACCCATCATGGTCTCAAAGCATGATCCGGATGTGGTATATCATTGTTCACAATATGTGCACAAAACCAAGGATGGCGGAAAAAGTTGGGAAACCATTAGTCCAGATCTGACAACGGATAATGATGATTACCATGATATACCGGGAGGACCAGTTCAGCACGATCACACCGGAGTGGAATTGTATACTACTATATTTGCTTTAACAGAAAGTAACATCAATGCTGATATCTTATGGGCAGGTAGTGATGATGGTTTGATTCATCTAACCAAAGATGGCGGACAAAACTGGACAAATATCACACCCAAGCAAATGCCAGCCGGCGGTACAGTTAATAAAATTGCACTATCTCCACATGTTGAAGGCAAGGCTTATGTTTCGGTTTATCGATACCGAGAAAATGACTTCAGGCCTTATATTTTTGTAACAGAAGATTTTGGCAAAAAATGGAAGTTGCTTACAAATGGGAGAAATGGTATTCCGGATGATCATTTTATCAGAGTAGTGATTGAAGACCCTAAACGCAAGGGCTTGTTGTATGCCGGGACGGAGTTTGGTATGTATATTTCGTTTAATGATGGGAAAAACTGGCAAACTTTTCAACAAAACTTACCCTACACACCTATCACGGATTTAGTAAGAAAAAACAATGACTTGGTAGTAGCTACTCAAGGAAGGTCTATTTGGATTCTCGATGACCTTACTCCTCTGTATGAATTGACAGAAAATATTGCTGCTAAAAAAGTACACTTATATACTCCACAAGTGGCTTACAGGAATCAGTTTAGGAATCATCGTGGGTCGGCAGCACCGGGAGCTTCACCAAATGGAGCTTTGATTCATTTTCATCTGGCACAAAAAACAGATTCATTGATCAAGATTAAAATTTTGGATGCTAATGATCAGGTAAGAAAGGTTTATTCTACCAGACCAGAAGAGAATGAACAAGGACTTTATCCGCACAAAGGCTTAAATAGAATAGAATGGAATATGAAATATGAAGGACCGGATGTAATCAAAGCTGCCCAATTTTCATTAGCCAATACCGGAGGAATCAAAGCTCCAACCGCTATACATAAAGTACAATTGGAATATGGGCAAACGAAAGAAATAAAAGAGCTTGAAATAGCAATGCACCCAAAATGGACACAAAAGCCAGACGATTTAATCGCTCAATATGAACTATCCAATAAGGCTGCTAAATTATTGACTGAATGTCACGATGTAATTAGAGAAGTAAGATCCATTAAGAACCAGATCCATAATCTGATGACCAATGCAAGAGAACACAACATTAATGGAAATTTTGAAGCTCCCAGTAAACAAATTCTAATCAAATTAGATTCTATTGAAAACTTACTGATCCAAACAAAGAGTGAAAGCGGACAAGATCCGATAAATTACCCTTCTATGTTAGATGATCAGATTGCAT
>JBCBCD010000974.1:0-3036 GCA_038530915.1 Bacteroidota bacterium | reverse complement strand
AAGATGAAAGATGAAAGATGAAAGATGAAAGATGAACCAATACACCTTAAAGCCCTACCGTACAATAAATATGTATAGTCTCCTACTAGACAGTTACTTACAGTAGAGGTTAAATGCGATTTCGAATTACTTTTTTTCTTAATTAATCCATATATTTACCTCTAATATTATAACACTAACTACATAGGGCGATAACAAATCATAAGCAATGAAAAAGAATCACCATTTAATATGGGATAATCTATCTCGTATCATTTCTGTATTTAAGAAGTCATCAATAAATAACCGTCACTTTTATGGGATTGGTCTGATGGGTATGCTGATACTCAGCTTATTCTCTTACAAAGCAGAGCAATCCAAGCAAGCATTAGTGGACAGAATCATTTATGTAGACCAAAATGCACTGGGGAGCGATAATGGCACTACCTGGGCAAATGCTTATTTGACATTGACAGAAGCCTTAGCTGATGCAAGGTCTACAAATGATGAAGTCGAAATATGGGTAGCAGATGGTATATATTTTCCTGATGAAGGAACTAATATTGTAGATGCTGATGGTAATGCTTCCGCTGCTAACAATTCAAATGCTACTTTTTTGGTTGATAGAGATGGAATCAATATTTATGGTGGATTTATGGGGGGAGAAGGCAGCCGAATGTTTATTGACCCTTCTACTAATTTAACCATACTAAGTGGTGATATAGATGCTAATGATACTAAAAATGGAGATGGTATAACAGAAGCTGTTAGTGATCAAAGTGGTACCAATGCAAAAACCATTTTGACCATCAAGGACATCTCTAGTCCTTCTTTAAGCAACACCTTAGAAGGTCTGGTTTTTACCGCAGCTACTGAGACCGCAGTAGTAATCAACGAAGAGACCAATGCAGAATCTATTACAGTTAATCTTTCCGAAAATTCCTTTATTGGTAATGAAGGAGAAATGGGGGGTGCTGTACAAATCATTTCATCGACTGGAGCTTCTGTAAATACCACAATTAGTAATTCAACTTTCAAAAGCAATAATGCTGACAATGGTGGTGCAATTTATGTAGAAACAAATTCTGCTGCTTCCATGATTACTTTAACTGACCTGGAACTGGAGAGCAATAGCAGTTCTAATACAGGTGGTGCCTTGTATTATCTTGCAGATGATGCGAATGCTTCATCTTTAAATCTTACCAGAGTAGATTTCAAAACAAATGAGGCTAGCGATAATGGTGGTGCCTTCTATTTCGAAAATGATGGAGGTGAAGTAGATGTTGATATCATGGATTCAGATTTTACAGAAAATGAATCCACAGACGATGGTGGGGCCATCTATTTGTACAATTTTGATGATGATAATACGGATACAGATTTTACACTGGAAGAAGTCAACTTTACTACCAATATGTCGGGTGCAGGTGGTGGAGCCATATTTACAAATGCAGATGGAGGTGAAAAGTTAAGCTTTGGTTTAACTACCGTAACCTTTGAAGGCAACTTTACAGATGATTCCGAAGGTGGAGCCATCTATTTTGATTTGGCCGGAATGAATTTGAACCCAACTTTTGAAGATGTTTTATTCAAAAATAACACAGGTTCAGAGGGAGGAGCGATTTATATTGATTTTGATAGCCAGACTTTTGGTGGCTCATTTAGCAATGTAACATTTGATGGAAATACGGGTGAAACAGGTGGAGCCATTTATTTAGATGGTGATGCTGGTAATTTTACAACTAATGTAAGCAATACTGTTTTTACAGGTAACTCTTCAGAAAATGAGGGGGGAGCTCTTTATTTCGAATCAGAAAGTGGCGGTACTGCAACCGCTTCATTTACTGATGTTGAGTTCAATGGAAACAAGACTTTAGATGGCGAAGGTGGAGCCATCTATTTTAATATCGAAGGTGGTAGCAATCAATCTACTTTTACCAATGTTTTGTTTAATCGCAATAAAGCAAAAGATGATAGCGATGCAGATGAAACGATAGGTAACGGAGGTGCACTTTATATCAATGCAGATGGGGGAGATGCTGGTATGGTTTTCGAAAACTGTATTTTTGATTCCAATAAGTCTGAGCATGTAACCTACGATGATGGTGATGCAGACAAACAACCAGCGTTTATCAATTCGACCTTTTATGGAGCTAGTAATTCAGCCATTTACATAGAAGCTTTTGATTCAGGTCAAACTCCAATAGATTTCACCAATTGTATCTTTTGGAACAATAATCAGGATGTCGTAAGCTTCAATAATTCAAAAGTGAATGTTGGTAGTGATGGAGAATTAGTAAACATCAACTTCTCTATAACGGAAGAAGCCACTAACTTTTTCTCTCCTGGCCAAAATAACCTGTTTGAAAATCCATTGTTTGTTGATGCTCCAAATGGAGATTTTAACCTACAGCAGCTGTCTCCTGCCATAGATGAAGGGGATGATAGTGCTTTAAACACAGCTAGTGACTTTGATGGAAATGATAGAGTTCTTGGCTGTGCAGTAGATATGGGAGCTTTGGAATCATTGTTTAAAACTGTATTTGCCGGCGAGGACAAAACAGTTTGTGCATGTGAGTTTATTCAACTGGAAGGAACTAGAGCCGGAGATGCCATGACTGTAATATGGAGTGGGGGAGATGGTGAATTCGATGATCCTACTGATCCTCAAACGTTGTACTATCCTACAGAGTCTGAGCTAAACTCAGGAACCATCACTTTGAGATTGACGAGCACTAAGCCGGGCTGTACCAACTTATTTGATGAAGTAACATTTACCATTGATGATCTTGTTGACATTGATAAGGAATGTGATGGCACCTTTGATATTAGCTGGCTACAAATAGATGGAGACAATCCTTTAGATGTTGTAGAGTGGAATGTAGCCATCAGAGATAATGATGTTTTTCTAAAACAATACAATAATCTGACTTCGCCTGAAATCCTGGTGACTGAAGGAACCTTGGTACCAGGAGCAGAATACTTTATCCAAATTGAAGAAGTATATTCTAATGGAGCGGTTTCAACGACCTGTATCTTACCTCCTGTTGACAATGC
>JBCBCD010000973.1:0-3038 GCA_038530915.1 Bacteroidota bacterium | reverse complement strand
GTTTACACTGCCAATTCTCACCGCGCCTGGATTTGAAGCAGATGATGTGATTGGTACTTTATCTAAGCAGGCTGAAAAAGAAGGATTTCAAGTGTATATGGTTACACCAGACAAGGACTATGGGCAACTGGTGAGTGAAAATATTTTTCTATACAAGCCTTCCAGACAAGGCAATGGGATAGAAATAATGGGAGTGCCTGAAATCCTTGAAAAATGGAACATACAATCGGTGGATCAGGTGATAGACATGCTGGGCTTACAAGGAGATAGTGTGGATAATATTCCTGGTATACCAGGCATTGGTCCTAAGACTGCATCCAAACTTTTAGCAAAGTTCGGCTCTGTAGAAGGTTTGATAGAAAATACGGACCAGCTTAAGGGCAAACAAAAAGAAAAAGTAATCGAATTTGCTGAACAAGGGTTGCTTTCTAAAAAATTAGCAACAATCGATTTAGAGGTCCCTATCCAATTTGATGCTAAAAAATGTGAAATTGAACCTGTCAATAAAGAAAAATTGTCAGCAATATTTAAAGAATTAGAATTTCGAAGCTTAGCTAAAGCCATTTTAGGTGAGGGCCAAGAAACGCAAAGTAGTTCTGTACAAGGTGATTTATTTGGTGGTGCTGTGGCTGAAAAAAGAAGAAGTGCAGTTGCCCCTCCGGCTCACTCGATAGCGGAAAACAGTATAGCTAATACGGAACACAACTATATCTTAGTACAAGAAGAAAAAGATTGTATAGAATTAGCCGAGAAACTAGCTCAAGAAAAAGAGTTTTGTTTTGACACAGAAACCACCAGCCTGAATGCTTCAGAGGCTCGTCTAGTCGGTTTGTCTTTTGCTACAAAAGCTCATGAAGCTTATTATGTACCGGTGCCTGAGGATGAAGAGGGCTGTAAGAAGATCCTGGCTATTTTCCAAGCTGTTTTAAAAGATCCTAACATTGCAAAGATTGCACAAAACATCAAATACGATGCTTTGGTATTGAAATATTACGAGGTGGAAATAAATGGGGTTTATCTGGATACCATGGTGATGCATTATCTGATGGAGCCGGAATTGAGACACAACATGAATTATTTGTCGGAAACCTACTTGAAATACAAGTCTATTTCTATAGAAACACTGATAGGAAAAAAAGGTAAGAATCAGCTCAATATGGGACAAGTCCCGGTAGCAAAAGTAAAAGATTACGCTGCAGAAGATGCCGATATCACTTTTCAGCTCAAGCATTTCCTTTTCCCAAAACTGGAAACAGAAGAAGTGACAGATTTGTATTTCAAGCTGGAAGAACCATTGATTAAAGTATTGGTGGATCTCGAATACGAAGGCATCAACCTTGATGTGGATTTCTTAGCTGAATATTCTAAAGAATTGGATCATTCCATCAAAGCACTAGAAAGTAAAATTTATGAAGCGGCAGGAGTGAACTTCAACATCTCATCTCCTAAACAGGTAGGTGAAGTATTGTTTGACAAACTCGAAATCCCTTATCGTTGGAGAAAAACAAAAAGTGGTCAGTATTCCACCAATGAAGAGAAGCTGAGTGAATTGGCTAAGGAGCATGACATTGTAGGAGAGATCATGAAATACAGAGGTTTGACCAAACTGAAATCCACTTATGTAGATGCATTGCCAAAAATGGTAAGCTCAAAAACAGGTCGAGTACATACCTCTTTAAATCAAGCACTTACAGCTACAGGTCGTCTTAGTTCTAACAATCCAAATCTTCAGAATATTCCAATTAGAACTCCAGAAGGAGCAAAGATTAGGGAAGCATTCATTCCAAGAGATGAGGACCACATCTTACTGGCAGCCGATTACTCACAAGTAGAGTTGAGATTAATCGCTGAGATAAGTGGAGATGAGGCCATGCTCGAAGCTTTTACTGCCGGACAAGATATTCACAGAGCAACCGCAGCCAGAGTATTCGATGTGCCTTACGACGAAGTAACCAAAGAACAGCGTTACAGAGCTAAAACGGTTAACTTCTCCATCGTTTATGGGGCAGGAGCTACTAACTTGTCGCAACAGTTAGATATCAAAAGAGCAGAAGCCAAAGAATTGATAGAACAGTATCAAGCACAATACCAAGGCTTGAAGCGCTATATGGATGATGTAGTACAAGATGCCAGAAAGAGCGGATATGTAAGTACTTTGATGGGTAGGAAGCGCTATTTAAGAGATATAGATTCAAAAAGCTCTTTTGAAAGAAGCAATGCTGAACGTATGGCTATTAATACACCCATCCAAGGTTCTGCTGCTGATTTAATCAAAGTAGCTATGATCAACATCCACAAAGAACTTAAAGAGAAGAACCTGAAGTCTAAAATGATTCTACAGGTACACGATGAATTGCTTTTCGATGTGCATAAAGATGAATTGGAAATCATTAAACCCATTATTGAAGATAAAATGAGCAATGCCATGCCGGAATTGAAAGTACCTATTTTGGTTGAAATGGGCACTGGCAGGAATTGGAGGGAAGCACATTAATAAGAAATAGCTGATGCGCATCGCGCATCAGCTATTTCTTATTAATGTGCTTCCTCAAAGTACTCTATCTCATTATACACAATCTGATTGTAACCCGAACTCGGCATACCATACAACATCTGATAAATTCCCGTACGAATGTATTCCGTCATCATAATGTGTTGGCGATCGTTGTATTCATAAGATATTTCCTGTATCAGTTGACCATCGCCTAGTTCTTGTGTCTGTTGGATAAGTTGACCAGAAGGATTGTAATCGTATTTCAAGACCATAACATTGTCGTTTTCATAGTCTTCTACAGTCTCTGACATTAACAATTGGTCGTTGTATTCATAAGTGGACTTACTCAATAAATCATCATTGGCACTTACTGTATCTACCTCCGTGACTTGACCGTTTTCGTTCCAAGTTTGATAGATATTCCTGTCTTCTTCTCCATCGATTAAGATTCTTTCATTCTCCAGATTGCCATTTTCATCATAGACATATTCATGGACTTCTTCAGAATCAAAGTCCATGTTTTTGTACTCCATTTTTTCAATCT
>JBCBCD010000972.1:0-3046 GCA_038530915.1 Bacteroidota bacterium | reverse complement strand
AATACAGCCTTGACTTTTTTGGCTTCGTTTTTGGGTCAAGCCAAAAAGGAAGAATAAAAGTAAGGTATTGATAATTAAATTGTTATACAGAAAGACGTAGCTTAGAATTTAAAAAGTCCGAATTTTCGAATTAATCGAAAATTTGGGATAACTTATTTTTTACCAATGTATGAAAGCCAATCCAACTCCCTCAATTGCCTGCCTGTTTCTGCTTATTTTCTTTTCCACACATTCTATTGCCCAGGTCACTAATGTAGGTAGCCGAAAGTTTTCCATAGAAGTAAATGGCAACACACTAAAAATACCTTACTACTCTAATCTAAACCTTTTTACTGCAGATTCTGACGTAACCAAAGCAGTAGTCGTTGTCCATGGCAGCAATAGAAATGCTGATGATTATTATGACAATATGGTAGCAGCTGCGGGCAAAGTGCCGGACTTGACAGAGAATATGTTGATCGTTGCTCCTCAGTTTTTAACGGAGACGGATATTGAATCTTTCAGTTTAGATGCGGAGCATTTGTATTGGACTAGCGGTGGATGGGTAGCCGGCTCTAATTCTAGAGATGAAGATGCCAACCCACGACCGGAAAGAATACCTTCTTTTGAAGTAATGGACAGCTTGCTGATGCATCTAGCCAAGCAGTTTCCCAATCTGGAATCCATTGTTTTTACCGGACATTCGGCAGGTGGACAATTGACGCAACGTATGGCTGCAACTTCTCCAATCACAGATCTACTTTGTAGTACTTATCAGATAAGTGTCCGTTTTATAGTGGCCAATCCGAGTTCTTACGTCTACATGGACAATAATAGAAAAGTAGGAAATAGTACGACACAATTTGCCATCCCATCCACTTCTTGTAATGATTACAACGAATGGAAATATGGCTTGGAAGATTTGTTTACTTACCCTAGAAGAGCAGGAGTAGATTCCATTCGCAATATGTTTGAAAGAAGAAGAGTGACTTACCTGTTGGGAGAGAATGATAACAATCCAAATTCATCCAGTTTGGACACGGATTGTGAAGCCAATTTGCAAGGAGCTCATCGCTTAGAACGCGGAACGGTATTTTACAATTATCTACAGTTTTATTATGGAAACACAATAACTACCAATCATACTTTATCGACTGTCCCCAATGTTGGTCATAGCAACTTTGACATGTACAATTCTTCAGAAGGAGTAGCGGCCTTGTTTGAAGACAACTCTAGATCTTGTGGTCAGCTGGTCAATGTTTATTCAGAAGAGCTAAAACAGAGCATTCACATTTTCCCGAATCCAACTGAAGATTTTATAACAATAGAAAGTGAGGTAGAAGAGATTCGGCAGCTTGCTCTTTTTGATTTGACTGGACGTTTGGTGGAAAGTGTAAGCCTTAGTTCTGGAAGGTATACCTTGGACCTTTCAACCTTAGAATCAGGAATCTATTTGTTGCAAATAAAAGCAACAGCAGGTAGCTTCTGTCAAAAAATAATAAAAAGGTAAAGTAGGCAGTAACATATCAATCTTTAATTCGTCTTGATTTAGTACACTGTGAAATAATTTATTTAAGCTTATGAAGCCATCTTTTTACCAATATCTACGTTATGTACTCGGCTTAATAGCTATGGCTATTAGCCTGTGCCATGCCTTGATCTTGATAAAAATCTGGTGATTCAAAAACTCAACTAACTTTTTCACAGTGTACTAGCAAAAACCAAGCATTACTTTATTTATGATCAAGACGAACTCTATTAGTTTATTATTCCTATTCTTACTTTTTATTACTACAGCCTGTCAAGAAAATCAAGAATCAACACCCTTAGAAACTCAAGTTCTAGCTAAAAAGAGCTTCCTAAAAGGTACACTTGAAGACGGCAACATCAAGTCGATTTCTTATGATGAAGAAGCCATTAACATCAATGAAGATGGCACTTTTTCATTTGAAACGGAGCTTAAATATGCTACTCTTGGCTATTTAACGGTAAATGGCGACCAAAATGAAGTTTTCCTTTCGCCGGGGAAAACAACCAGCCTCTCTATTACAAAAGATGGACTGCAATTCAGTGGAGACTTAGAAACAGAGAATGGACAATTGATGAGCGACAAGAAAATCAATGCTAAACTTGGAAGTTATCTGGAAAACAACTGGTATTCCATACATACTAAGCCAGAGGAAGAATTCTTGACCATCATTGATTCAGTTAAAGGACTGTTTTTAAGTAGTATGGAAAAAACCAATGCTGAACATGGCCTTTCAGAAGAATTTATGGCGACCAATCAAGCTTCTTTAAATTACAGTTTTGATCGAATGATACTAAGGTATCCTGAATGGTACAAACGATTTACCGGCCAAGATATTCAATTGAGTGAGCAAGCTTTATCCAGCATTCAATCCAAAACTGATGCACCACAGTTCCAATCATTGGATAGTTATGAGAAATATGTTCGTACTTATTGGGACAAAGAGATTCAAAAGCGTTTTGCTCAACAAAAAGACACTTCCATTTATTTCGGCAAGCAAAAAACGGATATCGCACTCCAAATGATCAATGAGCAATTTAAGAACAAAGAAGCCATAGATTATTGGACTTTTGAGTTTATCAAAAATCATATTGACTCATACACATGGGTAAATGGTAAAGTATACCTGGATGATTTTATGGCCAATTGTACAACTCCGGCCGTCTGCAATGAAGCGAAAGATTTTGAACAAGAATTATTAGCTGAAAGAGAAGGACATGACATTCAAATCTACAAATCTCCTAAAGGCTATCAGTTAGAAGCGCACATTTTCAAACCTGAGAATTTTAATGCTAGCAACACATACGCTGCCCTTGCTGCTTTCCATGGTGGTGGGTGGGTTCAAGGACATGCTTCCTGGACTTTTGAAAGTGCCAAACATGCTGCTGAAAACGGTTTAATTGGTATAGCTGTAGAATATCGCTTGTCCAATTATGAAGATGTTACCCCCCAAGAAGCCATGCAAGATACCCGTGATGCCATCCAATGGATCAGAGCAAATGCAGCCAACTTATCCATAGATTCTAATAAAATCATTGG
>JBCBCD010000971.1:0-3059 GCA_038530915.1 Bacteroidota bacterium | reverse complement strand
GAGTTCTTTTTACTTCATCCCACAATGCTTCTTCCTCATCATAAATCCAACAATTGAGTTGGTTAGCCAATGCTTTACTTTTAGGCTCTGTAATTCGCTCCGAAACTCTCCTATCCATAATGCAAATTTTGGTAAAGTAGGTTTCCAGAAATTCACATGTTATATTTTTATCTTTTAGCTCTAAGTTCTCCATTTGCTCCAAATCCGTGATGCCATTAAAAAAGTATTCGGACAAATGTCCATGACTTCTGATTAAAAGTAAATCTTTAGCAAGATTATTACTCCTATTACCATGAGCAAACACAATACTATGTTCTGGTAAATCAGCATAATCCTCTTTCTCCTCAATTGATAGATTGGCATATTGTTTTTTATTAAAGTAGTTGACTTCTAAGTCATCCTTTATGAAATAACCAATCGTAGAGTTCTTTTCAATAAAGGTCAATTTGAATGCCTTTTGTCCTACCCAATTATTCAACCATTTACAATATATCTTATGTTCTTTATCCAGATGGTTTTCATCTCCATTGAGGTTTACGATTCTAATGAGTCCTTCTTTTTTAGCGTAATTATGCTTTTCCTGGTCATTTACAAGTAAGATTTTAAACCTGGCTATGTTTTCTGATTCCAAATCTACTTCATCAGAAATTTTCTTTGAAAACGCCCCTTGCCAAACATGGAACAACTTTTTAAAGTAACCTATGTTGTTATCCGTCTGTTCTATTAAATACTGCTCTGCTGTTTCTAAATTAGATAATTGAACTTCAACGGTTTCCTCCGTTTCTAAATCATCTGAAAGACCATAACTATGTGCAAATCGCATCCAAGGATAATAAGCATCTTGTTTGTCAGTATCTCTTTGTTGTACATCTCCAAAAGAGTTGTTAAACAACATAGCTGCACAAATCTTATCCTGAAAAGTTCCACCTAGTTTAGCTCTGTAACTATTGGTAATAATATCACCACGTAAAGCCTCCATTCGATTGACAACCAAGTGGTCATCATGACTTATTAAATTCGTTTTATGATCTAACCAAACTCCAATTTTGTAAAGCACTCTATCATCTGAAGCATTTTTGATTTTCTTGCTTAAAGCAGCAGGGCGGATAGAAATATTTAAGTTCAAGCCTTTTACTTTCATTTCTTCTTGTTTAGCTTTAGAAAAATGCTTGACATTTCTTATTTCGTTCTCTACAAGTGTAAAAAAAGCATGTTTACCTACTACCCCACCAGGAAAATAAACTTTACATTTTTCAAGCTCGGTTTGTAGTTTATCATGTTCTGCTCCTTGTACATAGTATTGATGTCTAGATCCCGTCCATGATGACTGACCACTAACATCTATAGTAGCTAAAGTTCCATTTAGCAACTCACCATTTTCTGTCCGTTTTATTTTATAAGATCTTTTAAAAGGGTGCAAACTTCTTTCTTCATCTCGTATCTCAACTGTATCATATTCGTAAATTCTCACATTTAAATGGACTTTTGAGATACCTTCAGAATTAGCTATTGTACCTAAATAAAGTGGATTCTTAGCAAATTCATTCCATAGTATATCATACATATCTTTAATAAACCCACTAAATTGTTGATCTCTAATAACTCCGCTCCAAAAAGCTCCTTTTTCCAATAAAAACTTGAACAGTGGTGTTAACTGTTTAGACATAGGGTGCAATTGAGTCACCACAGGGCTTAGCTTTGGAAGTTTTTTTTGTTGATGCTCTAATTCCTTCATCCATCTTGCTAGAATGAAAATAGAAGCTTTCCTAAGTCTCATTCTTTCCTCAAGGTTAGGTAGTTCCTTTTCCAAAAAAGAGACTACAGGACTTATAATTTCATCTATCTTATCTTTTCCAAAACGTGTAATAAAATTCTTACAAAGATTCTTTTCGTCTGAAAAAGTACTACGTTGCTGAAACCACCATTTTAGTGTAGTTAAGCTATGTGCACTAATATTATGAGCATAAGAATCAACTAATATAGCTGTTATCGCCCTTCTTCTGTGCTCCTTTAAGTACCTTTCTAAAAACCTTCGATTTTGGTTAATACGTTCTCTAAAATATGCTTTAGATTCTTCATAATAACTTTGAAAATCCAGTTTCTTAATCAAAGGAGTAGTTTCATTAGAAACCAATTCTATCCCATCAGATAGCATACTCATTTGCCGGGTTTCAAATACATCCCTTACATCTGCTTCCTCAAAATCCCATATCCAGATGAGGTTTTCATACTCACGTGCTAATAGTCTGGTAATTCTCAAAAGTTCCTCTTTGCGTCTATTCTGTACTATTTTCTCAGGTAATCCTTTATATTTTAATGGGATTAATACAAAATGAGCTACTCCTTCCAAACTTCCAAATTGAAAAACAGGAAGTGAAACATAATAAGCCTCATCAAATTGCTTATAATGAGTTGAAATAATTTTATGTTCCAGTTTTTTGATTCTTGACCAATCTTCATATTTACCAGAAAAATATTTTTCTTTCATAGGAGTAATTTTTAATAAATCACTCACATTCAATTTTTTTTGTTTAAACCTATCTACAATTCTTTTGGTGTTGGTAAAATGTTTAAAATCAGAAGCAGCAGTAACCATTTCGTTCCATTCTTTATCAAGTCCATCATTAGTTGCTTTAAGAAGTTCTCGTTGTTTTTTTAGCCCTGCAAAAACATATTTTTTATTTAAGAATTGTGTTTTGTCATTTCTATTTCTGAGAACCAGGAAGAAAGTAAAATCTTTTTTTATGAGTTCCAAATGCTTAAGCATGACATAAATGCGATCATAGAGATATTCCCCAAATTCCTCAAAATTTGGTATGATTAATTCAGAAGATTTCTTCGTGCTCATAAAACTAGGTTTAGATTGATAATATTTGATTGATAGGGCATCTGTTGGTTACAAAATATTAACTTTTCCAGGAAGAAACCATCTGACATCTGTTATATAATGGTATACATCCCGAAAGTTTTTCACTTGGGTTAAACTCTTTGTAATTGGTTTCAAATTGGCCAGTAACATTTCCTCTAGCTGTGTAGGAAATACATCCTTTTTTTTCCAG
>JBCBCD010000970.1:0-3060 GCA_038530915.1 Bacteroidota bacterium | reverse complement strand
AGTTGTAAGATACTGATAGCTAGGTGAAAAAGTAGCGCAGGAAAGACGAATTACCATTACAACGGAAAAGAGTTAAATGAAGACTTTGGATTGAATTGGCACGACTATGGAGCTAGGTGGTATGATGCTAGTATTGGTAGGTGGAATGCGGTAGATCCTTTGGCAGAGGAAATGAGTAGTTGGTCGCCCTATAATTATACTTTTAACAACCCAGTGAAGTTCATAGATCCTTATGGCCTTTCACCTGTGTATGACTGGGGAGCTCATAATAGTGGTAGGAAGGGTATATATAAGGATACTGATGATGAAGGTAATGAAAAAGAAGTCTCTTGGGGCCAAGTACAGGAACATTATGGAATTGGTGAGTATACAGATTGGAAACCTTTATATAAGAGTCGTTTAGTGTCTCGTGCTAAAAGTAAAGGTATGGCAACTGACAATAACACAATTGGAACATACTTTGAAGACATATTCCTAGCATATATGACATTGGGTGGTAATATTGGTCGCTTATCAAAATATACTAACAGAAACACTTTTAAAAAACATAAGCATTGGGATATTTTCTTTAAAGGCCTTGGGGGTAGTGCACCAGACTTTACAAGTAATGCACTGTTTCAAAGGGGTTATAATGGTCCAAAATTAAAGTTCTCTGGACTTACTTGGTGGGAGTTAAAAGCATGGAAAAATGGGTCTGTAATAGGTATAAATCCATACACAGAGGATTTAGATCCAGCAAATCAGGCATCCCGTCATGTTAGAAACCTTAAAAAACTTACTCCAAAAACTAATTATATGATGGCTAACTTAATTTATGTAACCACTGCTGGAGTGAGAATAAGTACTAAATTTAGAAAGCATGCCGCTCGTGGTGGTGTACTAATACATCATTATGTAACTCAATATTCTATTGCCCCAGATGGAACATTTAATTGGCGAATAGTAGTACAAGGAATGAATAAAAAATAAACTTCAAATGAACAGCATTATAATATTTATCGCTTTAATTATATTGAATAAAAGTTATATTAACGAAATGGATGAACCTAATAACTGTGCATTAACCCTGAATCGAACACAAATCTTAGAACGTCTCAAAGATCAAGGCAAGGATGAGTATAGTGTTGATGATGCTTTGAACGATTCAAATAGTGCTTGCTTATACTACTTAGATCAAGGAGAAATTATAGTATATCTACTGGGATCTGAGACAGGGCTACTGGTAAAAAACAGCGCGTGTTTAGATAAATTTTTATCCGAAGATTATTTTCCAATTAAGGTGCCAGATTCAAAGAAAAAATCTTTGTACCACTTTAGAGAACAGGTAAGAAATATTCATTTAGAAATAAACTTTTTCCAAGAAGTTTTAAACCGTAAACTTTTCTTAGAATACAGAGATATTGATCTAAAATCTACAAGACGGTACTGTATAGATGCTCACAATTATTTACATGAACAAATGAATCAGGAGAAATTTGATTATGAAGTATTAATAGCACTAATTGCTGTGGTAGCAGAATATACCAGGAAACAAACTTCAGGTAAATGGTTACTGAGAAAAATGTATTTTTACTATAATCCGGCATATGAAATCTATATCCTTGATTCTAATAATAAAGTGATCATTGTAGATGGTATTGTCAAAGGCTTTATTGAAAATCCAGTAGCTGATTTTGATTTCTTATTAAAGCGTTTAATAGAGTTGGAAGATTATCGTTTTGAATTCTCTAATTCTCCTATGCATTATGTTATTCCATAATATTTTAAGGTAAAGCTACATTTGTACATCATTTGGAATGTCTTACAAGTATGTGATAAACATAATAATTGAGTGTCAGTCTATCTTTTAATAGAGAAAGATAGACTGTATTCTCTTCCCTTTAAGTGAAAAAAACACCGATTTTGATTCATAATCTCCTTGCAAACAAAGGCGATAAATTCATTTCAAATCAAATACCCTTTGACTTAAACTATAGAGAGTTTGTAAAATTTTATGAAAAAAATGGTGAAGAAGATTTACCAGAGCTCAGAAATAACTACAAAGAGTATTTTAATGAAAAAAATTAATACCAATTGTAAGAGCCTCGGAACTATCCGGGGCTTTTTTATTAGTAAGCCTTTTAATTTTTCATATTTCACATTGTTAACATCTCATAACGATAAGAACTTTTTTTAATCAGTTACAATCATTTCTATGGAGTTAGAATGGAGAGAGTTTAAAACCATATTTGGAACAATTGTAAGGTATCAAGATTATTCAATATCAGAATATGAACAGATTTTATCTGTACTTAATTTAGAGAGAGAAAAAAAATGGGATACGGAGGATTCTATCGGGTTTATTGAAAAGGAGAATGGATATGTTATTGAGCGTTATCTAGATTTAAGTATAGCGATTTTTTATTCTATTACTGATTATCTATCCTATAAAAAACACTTTGAAATAATAGCATCAAAAAAAGAAAAAACTGGTGCTTTCCCATACAATGATGGAACCTTTATCCAATATAAAATAAAAGATCTCGAAGAGTCTGAAATTGAAAATTTACATCAGTCTGAGACACATAGAAGTTTCATTATAGGTGATTACAAAAGAAAGAAAGCAACTAAAACAAATTACGAGAAGAACTGGAAAGTATTTGAAAGAAAATCTGATTTAGATTTATTTTTAGATCAAATCGACAGATCGATAGTTTTTGGATTAAAGGGCTTCGATAAAGATGTATTGTTGAATAAGAATCAATTTATTTTAAATAGCTTCATCAAAAAATTAAAGTTATCAGAAAAGGACTTGGATTTTTCTCCTGAGAGCCTACAATTAATTGACTCTAAGTTGTCAGAAGTAGGTTTCAATGATATTTGGTTTTATCATTTATACTTGGGAATGATTTTTTATTTAGGAGAAGTTGTGATTTGCTCAGATGATGAAAGATATGAATGGGGACTTGAGGTAATAGAAAATGAGTTTTTCATCCCAATTCTATTAGATATTAAAAAAGAGCGTAGACGAATACCTATTCATATTTACCTATTTGAGTCTTTGAAAGCTGAATATTTCAT
>JBCBCD010000969.1:0-3065 GCA_038530915.1 Bacteroidota bacterium | reverse complement strand
AGCAGGTGATGTTAAGGTCATGCGTACAATGGCAGTACCATTATCATCTATATCGATCTCATAGATCAACCCCAATTCGTAAATATCAACAGGGATTTCCGGATCGTATACAGTCTTTATTATTTCTATTGCTTTTTCTTTAAAGTTCGCTTTATCCATCATTAATTTTTTACTCCATGAAACTCTTTGCCTGCCCGTATGGGCGACTCCATGGTGATTTAATTACTCAACGCCAATCCATAGTTCTTCATCTGCTTCACCATGCTCACTAATCCGTTGGATCTGGTTTGTGACAAATGCTCTTTTAAACCTATTTTATCAATGAAATACAAATCTGCTTTTGCAATATCGTTGGCTTTTTGATTAGAAAGTACCCTGATCAATAGAGCTATTATTCCTTTTGTGATGATTGCATCGCTATCTGCTGTGAAAACGATTTGGTCTCCTTCAGGATCTGCTTGCAGCCACACTCTACTCTGACAGCCCTTGATCAGGTGATCTTCATCTTTGTATTTGTCATCGATTAGTGGGAGTTTTTTGCCCAAGTCGATGATGTATTCATATTTTTCCATCCAATCACCAAAGAAACCAAACTCTTCAATGATCTCATCTTGAATTTCATTAATTTTCATAAGCTGGCTTATTTCAACATAGAAACGGCTCTTTTGACCCCTTCTACCAGTTGGTCAATTTCCTCTTTTGTATTGTATAATGCAAATGATGCCCTTACGGTTCCGGGAATTTCATAACGATCCATCAGGGGTTGAGTACAATGATGTCCTGTTCTTACTGCTATACCTAGCTTATCCAGGATAGCTCCCAAGTCATAAGGATGAATATCATCTACTAAAAATGACACTACGCTGGCTTTATTGCTGGCTCTACCTATGATTCTTAGCCCATCAATTTGAGAAAGCTGTTCTGTTGCATATTTAAGCAATTCATGTTCATGAGCTTGAATGGCTTCGTGTGAGATTTCATTCATGTAATCGATGGCTGCTTTCAAACCTACTACCCCCGCAATATCAGGAGTACCGGCTTCAAACTTAAATGGAAGCTCATTGTAAGTCGTCTTTTCAAAAGTAACTGTCTTTATCATTTCACCGCCACCATGATAAGGAGGCATTGCATTCAACCATTTCTCTTTTCCATATAAAATCCCTATGCCAGTAGGACCAAACATTTTATGGCCGGAGAAAACATAAAAGTCCACATCCAAGGCTTGTACATCTATTTTCATATGAGGTACAGCTTGTGCACCATCCACCAAAACAGGAATGTCTCTTTGATGCGCCATTTCAATGATTTCTTCTACCGGATTGATGGTTCCCAGTGAATTAGAGATATGCACGATTGAAATGATTTTAGTGCGCTCATTCAACATCTCGGCAAACTGGGCCATTAAGATTTCACCTTCTTCATTAATAGGGATGACTCTCAATTTTGCACCTCTTTCCTCACAAATCATTTGCCAGGGAACAATATTAGAGTGGTGTTCCATGGTAGAAATAATGACTTCGTCGCCTTCATTCAGAAATTTTCTACCGAAAGAAGAAGCCACTAAATTGATTCCCTCAGTTGTCCCTCTTGTAAAAATGACTTCCTTATCAGAAGGTGCATTGATGAATTCAGCAACAGCTTTTCTCGATTCTTCAAATGCATCGGTTGCTTCCTGACTCAACTTATACACTCCTCTATGCACATTAGCATGTTGAGTTTCATAATAATCATCCATACATTGGATGACTGCGCTGGGTTTTTGACTGGACGCCGCGCTATCCAGAAACACAATAGGTTTGCCATTCATTTCTCTACTTAGCAAGGGGAAATCTTCCCTTACTTTCTGAATGTCTAGTTTTTTTATATCTGCGTTAGTTGGATTCATCTTGAATGTATTTAAGAAATATTGGTTTTATTATTTAGGCCGAAAAGCATTGCTTTTCGGCCTAAAATAAAAACCCAAACAATACTTTCTTTTTCTATTTATGCAAGCTTTGTACTTATTGCATTTTCAATCTGTTCATGAAGATCTTTAAGCTTGACAGCTTCTAGTACTTCACTTAAGAATGCCACTTGCAATAAGGATTTAGCACGCTCTTCGCTCAAACCACGTGTTTGCAAATAGTAAATAGAATCTTCTTCCAATTGGCCAATGGTAGCACCGTGGCTACACTTCACATCATCAGCAAAGATTTCCAATTGTGGTTTTGTGTCCATCTTTGCTGAATCTGATAATACCAAACTGCTGTTTTGTTGGAATGCGTTCGTTTTTTGTGCGTCTTGTCTTACCATGACTTTACCATTGAATACCCCAACGGCTTTATCAGTCAAAATACCTTTATAGAGTTCGTTGCTATCGCAATTTGGATAAGCGTGATCTATGAATGTTTGATTGTCTATGTGTTGTTGATTGTTACCTAAGTATACACCATACATATCAGTATGTGTAGCCTGATCTTTCAACCACACGCTCAAGTTGTTTCTTACCAATCTACCACCCAAGTCAAAAGTGTAACCCGAATAAGTACTGTCTCTCTCTTGAGTAACCTCTGTATTAGTGGTCTGAAAAGCGTCTTGCGATTCCGTTTGGAACTTATAATGCTTTACTTGAGAATTGGCACCTACCTTAATTCTAACAGCAGCGTTTCCCCAATAAGGAGTTCCTGCCACTGATTGGTGATTGTAGTACGTTTCCACTATAGTCGAAGAAGAACTCGTCTCAGTTGACAACAGTATTTGTGGATTGAAGAAGAATGGCTGATTCGTAGCATGCTGTAAATAAAGAAACTGAATCGGTCTTTCTATTACCGCATTTCTAGCAACATGAATAAATACACCGCCTGCTGCAAACGCATCATTCAATTTGACTAGTGTCTTTCCTGCTTCTGTTTGCCAGTTGCTTAGTAATTCATTAGCCAATTCTTTGTAATCATCGTGCTGTAAAGCTGCTCCGGTAGGAAGGATGGTCATTCCTTCTGGTGCGTCATCATATGCACTAGATAAGGTGTGGTTATACTGACCATTGATGAATACCAATCTAAATTCTCCTTTAAAAGATACGGTTC
>JBCBCD010000968.1:0-3068 GCA_038530915.1 Bacteroidota bacterium | reverse complement strand
CATGACCCATGACCCATGACCCATGACCCATGACCCATGACCCATGACCCATGACTACTGATACCCCTGCGCTTGCAAATGAAACAGCTCTGCATATTTTCCATTTTGTGCTATCAACTCATCGTGGCTACCGTATTCCAGTTTCTGGCCATGCTCCAGGAAAAGGATTTTGTCTGCCATTCTTACGGTTGAAAATCTGTGTGAAATTAGGACAGCGGTTTTCCCTGCTATCAGGTCTGTGAATCGTTGAAATACTTCATGTTCAGCACGAGCATCCAGGGCAGATGTAGGTTCATCGAGTATTAAGAGTTGGGCATCTCTCATATAAGCTCTTGCTAAAGCAATTTTTTGCCATTGTCCACCACTGAGATCAACCCCTCCGGCAAAACGCTTGCCTAGTACTTGCTCATATTCTTGAGGTAAAGTAGTGACTACTTGATCAGCCAAACTCTTTTGGGCAGCATCTTCAATAAGTTCTTGATCTCTTAACTCCTCTATATTACCAATAGCAATATTTTCTTTGGCTTTTAGCTGAAAACGTATATAGTCCTGGAAAATGACGCCAATATTTCTTCTAAGGCTTTCTAATTCATAATTTTTGATATCAATACCATCGATGAGGATGCGCCCTTCTGTTGGTTCGTATAATCGGGCCAGTAGCTTTACCAAGGTGGTCTTTCCTGCACCATTTTCTCCTACCAATGCTAGTTTTTGACCAGCGGGTAGATGTAGTGTCAGGTTTTTAATGGCCCATTTGTCACTATTGGGGTACTTGAAACTTACATTCTCAAAGGTATAGCCTTTCTGAACTTTATCGGGGAAACTAAACTTGGATGCTTCATCATTAATAGAAGGTTGTAAGGCAAAGAAGTCAAAAAGGTCTTGTAAGTACAAGGCTCCTTCAGCAATCCTGGAAAATCGATTCATAATACCCTGCAACATAGATTGCATTCTACTGAAAGATCCAGCCAGGAAGGTCAATGTACCAATAGTAATAATTTGGAGCAAGGTTTGATTGATAATGAAGATATAAGCTCCATAATAAGCTGCAGAACCTAGAGCTGATAATATAATCCCCCAACTCGCTCTTTTGATGGCAATACTTCGATTGGCTTTATAATATTTATCGGCTAAAACAGTGAATCTCTCCACTAGAAAGTTAGATAAACTGAAGATTTTCACTTCTTTTGCAGTCTGATCACTGGCACCTATGTATCTAAGGTAGTCGAGCTCTCTTCTTTCAGGAGTCCAAGAGCGTGTAAGAGAATAACTTTTTTGATTGAAATAAGATTCTCCAACAAAAGAAGGAATAACCGCAATGATCAAAAGGAGAATTAGCCAGGGATTAAATGCAATTAACGCGCCCCCCAAAGTTATTATCGTGATGGTATCCTGTATTTGAGATAAAACTTGGGACATTAAGGCTGTACGCCCATTGGTTTGTCGCCTCGCGCGTTCTAGTTTATCATAAAAAGCAGGGTTTTCAAACTGATAAAGGTCTAATTTTGAAGCATGGCGAATTAATTCTGCTGAAGTTTTGTTAGAGAACAAGTCGCCTAGTAGACTATCCAATAAGCTAATGGCTCGGTTGATGGTATCAGAGAATACAACCAATACTAATTCGAGTACTACAAGTGTCCACAAATATTGAGTATCTACTATGCTGCCATTAACAAGGTCTACCAGTTGATCGATGATTTCTTTGGCAACATACAACTTTGCCAATGGCAAGGTCGACTTGATCAAACGCAAGCCAATATTGCCAAGCGTCATATATTTATTGGTATTCCAGATTAATGAAAAGAATCGAGGTAAATTACGGAGTGCAGAAAATTGATCTTTTATATTGTCATTTGGCATAAAATGTCAGATTGGTTATTGTCTTTCTTAAACCCGTGGGATAGAATTCTGGTTTAATGACGAGTAATTAGATGATAAGCTTATAAGTTTTAACACCCAACCTAATAAACTTATAAGCTCATAAACTAAAAAGATGAACAAGGAGTTAGAACGCCTACTCGAGTTATTGAAAATTGAACATCAAGAAGATTTAGAACAGTACAAACTGAAGATTGAGAAATTGCCTTTGCACGAACGCAAATCCAAAGGCTTTACCTGGTATCCCGTGAATGTAGGGAAACAAGGATACACCATCGGTGACCGAGCTTTTGTAATTGTTGATAGAGGGAACTCAGAAGATGAACACCAATTTAGAGCAGGAAAAACCGTCAGGCTTTTCAGTGAATTACCTGCGGCAAAAGGATATGATAAAAATGGAGTGATCCACTATATTGATAAGAATAAGATGAAAATCATCTTAAACAGCAAGGAATTACCAGAATGGTTAAGTTTAGGACAGGTGGGAGTAGATTTGATGTTTGATGAAACGACTTATCAGGAAATGGAGAAAGCACTGCATAAGGTTATGAAAGCTACTCAAGGCAGAATAAGCGATTTGAAGCGAGTGATTCTGGGAAAAATGGACCCTTATTCTTTACCCAGAAAAGAAAAAGTAAGCATCCCAAAATTGAATGACTCTCAAAACAAGGCGGTGAATGATATTTTGGAAGCAAAAGATATTGCTATAGTGCATGGTCCTCCGGGAACAGGTAAAACAACTACTTTGGTTCAGGCTATCAAACTTATCACAAAGGAAGAACCAACAGTATTGGTAGCGGCTCCGAGTAATACAGCAGTTGATCTGCTGACAGAAAGATTGGCTAACGAAGGTTTAGTTGTGGTTAGGATAGGAAATATTTCGAGAGTAGATGAAAGCATTTTAAGCCACTCTTTGGAAGTCATGGTTTCTAAGCATCCGGATAGCAAAAACATCAAAAAGCTTAAAAAGGAAGCAGCCGAGTCAAGAAGAAGAGCAAACCGCTACAAAAGAAATTTTGGTAGGGATCAATACCTGGAACGCCAAAGACTTAGACAAGAAGCCAATGAACTAATGAGTTGGGCCAATCAATTGGAGGATCGACTAATAGAAACCATTTTGGATCATGCTCAAGTCATCACCTGTACTTTGGTAGGATCAGCTAATAAAGTGCTTGAAAAGAGAAAATTTC
>JBCBCD010000967.1:0-3072 GCA_038530915.1 Bacteroidota bacterium | reverse complement strand
AACCAGAAGTCGCGGAAGAAAAGAGGTTGTCCATAGAAGGGACAATCACTTCTTGAGAGCCTTTAGGAATTACTAAAGTACCTGCAATCATACTACCCTCTCGACCAACATAACGGAAGAATCGATTTTGTGCACTCGTATTTGCCCCTGCACGATTGGCTGAAAATGAATAATTCACTACTGAAGTAGCATCGCCACATACGCCATTGTTTTCTAGGGCCCAACTTCCTTCGGAGCCACATGCTCTGTACATAACACCACCAGCTACATAGAAAGAACTGATGATTATGTCATGATATCTATTTCTTTCAGCTATCACCATAGAATAGTCGCCATCATCTTCGCGCGCAAAACCAACCTCTCCTAGCCATGGATGTATATGTTGCACATTTCTTTCATTAGGTAATCTTCCACCACCACCAGTTCTGGGATCACCTGGATAGAAAACTGAATTTGGTGTTACTGTTTCCCATTCATGATCAATTTGCCCCCAAAAACTATTGGTATTAGGACTGGTAGCCGGACGATTAATATCTAGTGGAATGCTGAGTTCTAAACTAAAATCACTTGCAGCCGGTGTATTGTCACTAGGATCGAAAGAATAAACAAGTCCCGTGACATCAGCTAAGGTAGGACCAGTACAAGTTACTGTAGCATAAACTCTTCCCGATTCAGGATGAACACCTAAACCAAGGGCTGCTGTTAAAGGAATACCATCTGAACGAGATCCACCACAGTCTGTTTCTGGTAATGGGAATCGCTTGATATCACTTTCCTGTGTTGGAGCAGAACCATCAGCAGCAATAGGAATGACTAAAACTTCTCTGGTGTTAAGATTCACCACATATAATTCCGAATTATCAGCTGCCATTTTTATAGACCCAAGACCTGTAAATCCAATATCATCAGGATTAAGTCCTGTACGGCCAAATTCATTTGGACCAGGAAAGCCCATATCATCAGTATGTGCACCAGCAAAACCATCACCAAACAGATCTTCCAAGTCGAGCCACACAGAAGGTGTGCCTGCTGATTGAGTTTCTATATCTACCGGAATCTGGTAGAGCGCAGCTTCCGCAAATCCATTGGTACTTCCGTTGGTATTCATAGGAGCATAAGCACGTCTGTAGGATCCGGTAATTAATCTTTGATTATCCAGGTCCCAATCCATACCGAAAGTAGTATTTACTTCTCCTTTATTACTTAGTGCTTGAACGGTCAATGGGTAGTTCCCGGCAGAAGAACCAGCAGGAATACCCCATCTACCATCAGAATCTACATTGCTTCCAGGACCCGGCCAAAGGCGAGCATCGCTGGTCTCTACAAATACAATAGTAGGCTCAGAATCCGGATCATTGCTTCGAGAAAAACAAACAACAGCAATCAATGGATCATCATCACAGTAAGCACTAGCATCAATAACACCATAACTAACTTCACAAGAACGTTCAGCTACAAATTGAACTTCTGTTTCATTTTCGGCTCCTGAAAAACTTGGCTGTACACCTGTTAAGCTATTCGGGATGGAAAATTCAACCCTTACCGGATAAGTAAAGCCTGAGTTGGCAACACTCCAATCCCCATTCGCATCAGAAGTAGCTGTTGCAACGGGAGTACTGTTACCGACGGCATATACAGCGACTTCAACGCCTTGCTGTCCTACTTCATCAGTATCTTCAACGCCATTTAGGTTGTTGTCTTGAAAGACACGCCCCCCGAGAGAGCTACCATCACATGGTGCAAACATCATGGCTGCATTAGCAGAAACCGATGGGTTTATATTCTTTACACTTATTTTTGGATCGATTATCAAAGGATAAGAAACATCATACTCACCTAATTCGAAACCCAGTTGATTACCTTCAAGGGTAAACTGGCTTTCAATTTCAACCCTTGTACCTCCTAACGTCTGATACGTGTACGGTTTGCTATGTAGTACTTGATAATCATCTGAATCTAATGCAAGCTCTCCTGTTTCGGTAATATGGAAGGCATCATATCCTTCTATATTAAAAGATATCGAAGCCGGATCAGCCCCAGCTTCGATAATCAGATCATAACCGGCATTTCCATCTCCTTTATCGTAAAAAAGAAGATCAATGCCTTCAAACGCATCTTCATATTGTAAGGTATAAATTGAAGAATTGTTATTGTGTTTAGTTAAAATGGGAGAAACCTTAGTATCCACTATGCCTAAATTTCCTGCCTTGCCGTCAGGAGTGGATATAGTTATCTTACTTTCTTCAAAATCAATTGTGTAATTTTCAGTGTTAACCAAGTAACCCTCACTATTTTCTGAGGGTAAGAAACTTAATGCTTCATGAGATTGATCTTGCCTTATTTGATTGCAAGAATTTAAAAGGATAAGCAGTACTATTACTAGCCGCCAATCCTTTACAATAGTAGTAAAGGTTCGTTTCATTATTTGCGTTTTATTATGAGATTGTGAATGCTTCCAAATATGCTATCAGCTCAATGACTGACCATTGAGAAAATTCAACAAACAATAGTGTGTTAGCTTTACTAATAGCAAATACAAATGTCAAGACTAAACTGACTGATTAATCATAACAAATCAGCATAGCCTAATGAAATCCATTAAAATCAAATGAAACGCTTGAGCATATTCAAACAGAGAGGCTTGTAGGGAGATAATGCAACAATATAATTACAATATACATTATGGGACCGGACTAAATGATACATTTAATCAACTAATGTAAATAATCATCCAAGTAGGACGTAGAAACGGATGATTGATAATCGCAACTATATAATAAAAGCTTGTTTATAAACTTTTATCAAATATTTTTCGATTGCAATATGTTGATTTCTCAGGATTAAATTTGACATAACTACCTCAAAACACTACACTTTTGTGTAATTTCGTCACAATTCATATTCAAATATTGTAAATGAGGGACTTTTATTTGTTAACAGGTAAAATATTAACCTCATTGTTGTTAAAGACTTGAAGCTAACAATGCACAACCATGCACCACAAATAATTGACATTTATAAAAAGTTTACGATATTTCAATTTGTTAAAGAAATCGAGTACGAATTTGGGAA
>JBCBCD010000966.1:0-3079 GCA_038530915.1 Bacteroidota bacterium | reverse complement strand
AAGCTTTTGGTACAGGGTTTCATCTATTTTAATCGGTATCCATCAGTATTAGGAATCATAAACTTAAAGTTAGCAAGAAAGCAGCTAGGAATTATAGCCATTTTTCCCTAACTCATATTATGTCCGAAGTAATTCTATTTCTATTTTGTCAGGTTTGATTCCGTCTACTTTTTTATACCCAATTGTCGATTTTACATGGTCAGTCCATTCATCAAGGTCTTTGAAATTAGTCGACCAAGAATTGTCCGCTTCTATTTCTCCGACTATTTCTGGTTTGTAAAACAAGGTTAGGCTTAACTGCATAAATTCGTCATCATTTGGAATCGCGAACTGTCTGGTGAGGTTGAATTCATAGTTCCCGCCCTTTCCAGTCCAATCATAAGTGCCATATTGGTACAAAAGCATATCTTCTTCTTCGTGTTCCAATTCTGTTTTTACCTTATATTTTTTGAAAAAAGAAATAAATCGGTCTAAGGCCTCACTTGGATTCTGAACTTTTCCTATGTCCTTTTTCAAATATTTTTTTGCCCTTGACGGCTTAATGATTTCCATATATTGAGTAACTGTTTCGACTCTGATTTTCTTTGTAATACAGCCACGTTAAAGTTTTAAACTTAAATTTAGCAAGAAAGCAGCTATGGATTATAGCCATTATTGTGCGCTGGTTTTTAATTTTTCCTTTTTGATTTTCTCGCGATACTCCGTCAAACAAGTTTGGAAACTCGGAAGTAGTTTTTCCTTTTGGGTTTCAATTGACTTTTCGCTGATTCTTATGTACTGCTCTTGAGTAAATTCCGCTTGTATCTTTTCGGTTGAACATACACAGTAGTCGAAAGTCAATTTCCGATATTTTACCGCCATATCTTTAGAATCCTCCATACATTTTTCAATTAAAATCCCTCTACTTTCATCGGTCCAGATTTCCTTTCCATAATTCAAATCCTGAATTCCTGTGTAAATTCCATATGATGAACCAATAATTATCAGCATGATTACCCAGTGCTTTCCGGCAATAAAACCCTTTTTCTCATTTTCCATTTTATAGCAGCTTATTCATAAACATATTTATTTCGCCAGGTTTCTTCTCCTTTTAAAAAGTCGAGAAGTATTTCGGTCAATTGGTGTACTGTTTCTAAAGGCTCTACCAATAGAATATGCTCATCTTCTGTTACGAATCCTGAGGCTAAACCATCTGCCCCAAGACTTCCGCTCACGTGCAAAGCCTTAAAATCATTATTACGGTCATCTTCTAGTTGCACAATATGAAACTCATTCCAATTGATTGACTCTATAGTACTTTTTATAATTTCTCGGGAGGCATTTTCCGAGATGGTTTTTAGACGCTGCCCTGAATCATAAGCGACCACCAGTTTCAAGGTTCTCTTTTCCTGCTGTTTGGACAAGCAAGAAGTTCGCCAACTTTTATCAGGTCCATAAGAATTTGTTCCTGATTTGATATCGTAAAGAACAATGGCAAGGATTAAGAAAGCTACTCCGAGAAATATGTAGTTATACATTTTGCGAATGCAGTTTTTATCGTTTTGCCAATTCTAGGGTTATGATTTCCTCCGCCCTCTTAAAGGGTTAAAACTTAAAGTTAACAAGAAAGCGGCTATGAATTATAGCATTGTGGCATTCAGTTGATATCATTCAGCTATTGATTTTATAAAGTAAGGCGAGTCGTTCCACCTTATTTTTTTGTGCTTGGTTTTTAGTTTTAGTGCGTCAGGAAGACAATCATATACCACTTTGCTTATTTTTTTTATCAAAAGTTTTTTCGAAAAGGTATCAGAGGTAACCAAACTAATTTCTCGCACGGGTATTGGCGCTTCAAAAGGAACAGCAACAGCAGTGTCATCGTCTTTTTCGCCATTTGTGGATAGCCATGGTAAGATGGCAAATCCGAAATCCGCTTTTACCATCCGCTTTAAGGATTCTATTGAATTGATTTGATACGAGAACTTGGGAGTAGCTTTTGACGACTCCAATTGACATATGTTCAACAGTTGTGAATTATAGCAAAATTCACTCTCCAATAAAATTAAACTGTTTACATCATCATCGTCAAGTTTATACTGATTTCCCATAGCTTGTGGATGATTTTTACCCAAATAGGCGACAAAAGGTTCTTCGAAGATTGGAAATTCTCTCAAGTGTTTTTCCCCAGTAGGGGTAGCCATAATGGCGATATCCAGTTCACCAGTATCAATAGTTTTAATCAGGTCAACAGTAGACGCCTCATTTATGATATAGTGAATGTCGGGAGTAGCTTTCTGCAATTCACTCAAGCATAAGGGTATTAAGTAAGGAGATAGGGTGGAAACAATTCCTATTTTGATCGTACCCTTTAATTCATTCTTTTTTGAAATAATAAAATCCCGGATTTCATCAGTTTCCTTGACAACCTTTTTAGCCTTTTCAATAATTTCTTCTCCCAATGCGGTAGGTTTAAGAGGGACCTTTGAACGGTCAAAGATTTTTATTCCTATTTCTTCTTCGAATTTTTTTAGTTGAATCGTCAACCCAGGTTGACTTACCATGCATCTTTCCGCAGCCCTTGCAAAATGCCGCTCCTCGTTCAATGTGATAACATATTTAAGTTGTTGGATTGTCATAATTATAAATGAAATTAATCAATATATAAAATTATTTATTTGATTTATAATACACAACTTTTCACCTTTGAACCATCAAATAAAGTTCAACAGAAAAAATAAGAAATCATGAAAACCATTTTTAAATTTTTAATTCTAATTAGTATGAGTACAAATGTAAATGCACAAGTAAAAGATTATGCATCAGACCCAAACTTGGATTATGGAACAAAGGAATTTCTAAAAGCATTGAACACTTCAGGTGGACCCGCATTGGAAACCTTATCAAAAGAAGATGCGCGTCAGGTATTGATTGGAGCTCAAGCGTCAGTGGAAGTTGATTTATCGGGTATCGAAGAATCAGAAAGAACCATTAACATTGATGGGTATGAAATCACGCTTAACATCGTAAGACCTGAAGGGGTAGCGGAGCAATTGCCCGTTTTTATGTTCATTCACGGTGGCGGCTGGATCTTGGGAGATTA
>JBCBCD010000965.1:0-3082 GCA_038530915.1 Bacteroidota bacterium | reverse complement strand
ATAGCTTCCAAAATTGCTTTGGAAAGGCCTTCCCGATAGGAGGGAAGAATCATAATATGAGCCTCTTTAAGGTATTCTTTTACCATTGGGGACTTACCATGCCATTGAATAAGAGGTTGATCCTGTATTTCTTCGAATAATTTTTTTGTTATAGATTTTGGATGCTCTGGCAAATAGGAGCCTATAAAATGTACTTCAAAATGCTGCTTCGTGGATTGTTTTAGCTTAATGATGGCCTTAACTAATTCCCGTATTCCTTTATCAACCAAAAGTCTACCTACAAAAACAAACTTGAATGACCTTTCGTATTTTGACATTTCTTCAAATTGCCATTCTGAAAGAGGTAAACCAGAACCAGGGATTAAGCGGACTTTTTCCTTTGAAATGACTTTGGAAGCTATAAAAAGGTTTTTGTCTTCCTCATTTTGAAAGACAACAGCATCTGTTTTTAGCAAGCAAGTTCGATAAGCCAGTTTGATCAAAAGAGTTTGTAGTCGACTGCCCGAAAAAGCGGTACCCAAACCCGTAAGTACATTTACATATCGGGTACGTGTCATGATTGAAGCTAAACCACCAAATAAATTTGGTTTAATGGTGAAAAGCATAACCTTATGGAAATGATATTTTCTAAGGATTCTTACTAGTTCTGCTATGCTAGTAAATGCGTTAAATGGACTTTTTGAATAAGGGGAAAAACGATGGAGGGGGATAAAATTCAATCCTTCTATAGATTGAATCTCAGGAGTATATTCATCTACAGGAGCAATGCAATAAACCTGAAAATTTTGCTGAATGAGATCCTGTATTAAAGAACGTCGGAAGTTGTATAGGTTCCAGGAGGAGTTGGTGATAAGGGCGATTTTATTTTTTACCATGGAGTTACATAGAGTTTCATGGAGTACTTCATGAAACTCTATGTGACTCCATGGTGAATATTATAAATATTTATCCCACCCTTTCTCTTTAATCTGTTTAGTGATACCCTTAATTTCCTGTTCTTTGTCTTTGGGGAAAATCATGAGCACATCACCTTCATCTACTACAATATAATTATTTAAACCTTTGATGACAACCAATTTGTCTTTAGGAGTACGTACAATGGTATTTTCACAATCCATATCGATGATGGGATCGCATTGCATGACATTGGTTTCAGGCTTCGCTTTTGACAATTCAGTATGTAGAGAAGCCCAGGTACCTAAATCTGACCAACCAAAATTAGAAGGAATGGTATACACATTATCTGCTTTTTCCATTATAGCATAATCGATAGAAATGCTTGGTGTCTTTGGATAATACTCATCTATGAAGGTTTGTTCATTTTCAGTATTAAAGCATTCTGGTTGTCCGTTTAGTATGGTATAGATCTCAGGTGCATGTGTTTGAAAAGCATTCAAGATCGAAGATACTTTCCAGATAAAAATGCCTGCGTTCCAGAGGTAATCTCCACTGTCCAAAAACGCTTTTGCTTTTTCTAATGGTGGCTTTTCAGTAAATCGAACCACTTTATGCACACCCGACTCAGTCTCCTCACCAAAATTGATATAGCCATAACCGGTATTCGGGTGGGTAGGAGTGATACCCAGGGTTAATAAGGCATTATTTTTTTCTGTAAAAGCAAGTGCGTCCTTGAGAGTCTCAACAAAGTTGATTTCATTAATGATGATATGATCAGAAGGAGCAATGATTAGGTTAGCGTCCGGATTGAGTTGTTGGAGCTTCAAAGCAGTGTAAGCTACACAGGGAGCAGTATTGTTGCGTGAAGGTTCACAAAGAATTTGATTTTCAGTTAGATCTGGTAGGTGTTCTTTTACTTGTTCTTTGTAAATGGCATTGGTAACCACAAAGATATTTTCAGCCGGACAAACATTCAGGAAACGTTCATAAGTCATCTGAATGAGGGACTTGCCAACTCCTAAAATATCCAAAAATTGCTTAGGGCGACTTACTCTACTGGCAGGCCAAAAACGAGAGCCTACTCCTCCGGCCATAATGGCCACAAACGTATTTTGCATTATTATTTGGTTCTACTTTTAATGATTCGCAATTATAGTGATTTTTTGGTGTAGGATGTAGAGTGTAGGGGGGAAGACTTCAATACCAATCTTGATTCTTCAAGCTATCATAAACGCTTTTTACTCCTTCTGATAGAGATATCTTTGCTTTCCAACCTGCCGTATGGAGTTTACTCACATCCATCAATTTTCGTGGTGTGCCATCTGGCTTACTAAGGTCGTGTTCTATCTTTCCTTCAAAACCAACTATTTCCTTAATGAGTTTGGCCAAATCAAGAATAGGAATATCCTCTCCAGTACCTATATTAACTAAGCCAGGTTCGTCATAGTTTTGCATTAGATAATAACAGGCATCTGCCAGGTCATCTACATGTAAGAATTCTCTTCTGGGCGACCCGGTTCCCCATAAAACCACACTTTCCTGTGCATCTCTTTTAGCTTCGTGAAACTTACGGATGAGAGCAGGAAGCACATGTGATTTTTGAAGATCATAATTATCATTGGGGCCATATAAGTTAGTCGGCATAACACTAATGAAATTGCAACCATATTGATCTCTGTAGGCATCGCACATCTTTATGCCTGCTATTTTAGCAATGGCATAAGGTTCATTGGTAGGTTCTAGGGTGCCTGTCAGCATATAATCTTCTTTCAATGGCTGTGGTGCCATCTTCGGATAGATACAAGAGCTACCCAAGAACATGAGTTTTTTGGCATCATTCAAATAAGCAGCATGAATGATGTTGCTCTGAATCATCATATTGTCATAGATGAATTCAGCGCGATACGTATTGTTGGCCAGAATGCCACCTACTTTTGCAGCAGCCAGGAAGACGTAATCTGGTTTTTCTGTTTCAAAAAATTCCTGTACAGCGGATTGATTTCTCAAGTCCAGCTCACTGGAAGTTCTGAAAATAAAATTTTGGAAACCTTCCTTTTGAAGCTTACGTTTGATGGCTGAGCCTACCATGCCTCGATGGCCGGCTATGTATATTTTTGAGTTGTTCACCATGGAGTCGTAAGAGTTGCATGGAGTAATATCGGAGTACTGCGTACTCTTATAATAG
>JBCBCD010000964.1:0-3086 GCA_038530915.1 Bacteroidota bacterium | reverse complement strand
TAAGTGTAAAAGTCAAGGAAATTATCCTTATTTCTCCATATTACTATACTATCAATTCAACGCTTTTAATAAAAAAAAGCTGCTCATAGTTGCATTTTTTTTGGAAAATTGTCAGAAAAATGTATAAAGATTCTCTATTTGCATAAAGATTTAAACATTCAACTATATAATAGTCAACTTAAATATGGAAAAAGTTAGAGTACGTTTTGCTCCTAGTCCTACCGGCCCTTTACACATTGGGGGTGTTAGAACTGCATTGTACAACTATTTATTGGCCAAGAAAACGGGAGGTACTTTTATCCTTAGAATTGAAGATACTGATCAAACCCGTTATGTCCCCGGAGCTGAACAATATATTATTGATGCTTTGAAATGGTGTGGATTGAAACCTGATGAAAGTCCTGAGATGGGAGGAGAATATGGTCCTTATCGCCAATCTGAGCGCAAAGCTTTGTATCACAAGTATGCAATGCAACTGATTGAAAATGATAAAGCGTATTATGCATTTGATACAGCTGAAGAACTGGATCAAAGAAGAGAGGAAGAAAAGGCAAAAGTCAATCATAATTTTAAATATGATGCCAAGGCAAGAATGGAAATGAACAACAGTTTGACAGTAGGTAAGGAGGAAACTCAAAGAAGACTGCAGTCTGGAGAACCATATACCATTCGATTGAAAGTACCTGTAGATGAGATCATTACATTTAAAGATATTGTAAGAGGCGAAGTAAGCTTTCAATCTAATGAATTGGATGATAAGATTTTATTGAAAGGAGATGGAATGCCAACTTACCACCTGGCTAATATCGTAGATGATTATTCTATGAAAATCTCTCATGTAATCAGAGGAGAAGAATGGTTGTCGAGTACCGCTCACCACGTATTGTTATACCGAGCATTTGGCTGGGAAGATCATATGCCTCAATTTGCTCATTTACCTTTGATCTTAAAGCCCAACGGCAAAGGTAAGTTGAGTAAAAGAGATGGTGCTAAATTAGGTATTCCTGTTTTCCCATTGTCATGGAAGGGCAATTCGGAAGAAGAATCATTTAGTGGCTTCAATGACTTTGGATTCTTGCCAGGCGCAGTAATTAATTTTTTGGCTTTTCTGGGATGGAACCCTGGTACTGAACAGGAAATCTTTGCTCTGGAAGAGTTGATTGAAGCTTTTGATCTTAACAAGATTGGAAAAGCAGGAGCTAAATTTGATTTTGATAAGGCTAAATGGTTCAATCAGCAATACATTATTGGCTCCGAAACGGATGCATTGATTGACCTGTTACAAATAGAAATGAAAGCCAAAGGCTATCAAAAAGAAAGATCATTTGTGAAAGGTTTTGTAGAGCTTATGAAAGAAAGAGTGGTCTTTTTAAATGATTTTTTTGTTAATGGGTATTACTTTTTTGAAAATGTGTCGTCGTATGATGAAAAGAACATAAGAAAGAAGTGGAAACCAGAGCACAGAGCCAAGTTTGATGACCTTAAGGCCGACTTGCTTGCTTTGGAGGTATATGAAAATGAAAAAATCAAACAACAAGTAGAAGCTTTTATGAGTGCCAATGAATTGAAATACGGCGATGTATTGCCTATCTTGAGAATAGCTCTTTCAGGAACTACTAAAGGGCCTGCTATTTTTGAAATGATGGAGTTGCTTGGTAAAGAGGAAGTTGATAGACGCATTCAAGTTGCCTATGCTAAATTTGATGAAATTAAAGCTTGATAACTATTGCCCAATTATTACGTACTAATAGTTGGGCTTATATATTCTCCTCATAAAACATGCCCAAAGATGGATGATAAAAAGAAAAAAGATCAGGAAAAAGAAGGACTTAAGAACTTTAATATAACAATCAATGAGTTTGGTGAGGTAGTTTCAAATATGGATGTTGAAGACCTGAATGATTATTTAAATAATAATGTGGAGGATAAAAAGTTGAAAGATCGAACCGACTTAAATTTAAATACAGAAGAGGAAGAGAATGAATCATAACTGATTAATAAGTTATGATCTACCAAAGGAAGTTTCATTTCTGTTTTTCACTGATAATAGTCGCGATGTTAAAGGCAAAAAAACGGAAATGAAAAAATAATTAGATGGAGCATTTGAAGACGGATACCGTCTCTCATATTACAAAATATGCTCTAAATCAGTTATTTTTGCATTATTCAATGATAGAATAATCATTAGATTTTAATATTTTGCATTCAGTTGTTTATTAACCGAAAACCGATTGTCCCATGAACTACAGTAAACTCTTGCTCGCTATGAGCAAAGCTTTCCATGGTTTCTTTATCGGCCACCATCAATCACTTCTTTCGCCTGTACATTCACAGGCACTTAATTGCAAGCATTATCACATAACATATTATTATATAAAATTGTAACTAATTCCATGAATGTATTATGAGAAACTGTACACGCTATTGTAAGGCTGTATTTATGACACTTTTTTCACTTGGATTGTTTGTAGCACTTTTTTTCCCCTCAGCTGCCAATGCAACTCCAGATGGAAAGTCATATTATCAGCCAGTAACCGCACCAGTTATTAATATACCCTCAAACCGATTGAGTGAGTTTGGTGACACTTTGTTTGTGACTTGTTTGGATGGCTTTGTTTTTAGCGACAGCCTGCAAGTAACAGATGATAATGATCCGGCTTATCCCAGAAGAGTAGGTCCTATATTAAGTAAGGATTCTACGCTTATTGCTGCCAATTTTTGTATGGGAGATACAATTACAAGAAGATGGGTAGCAAATGATGTCGTGGATATGTTGACATCGGTAAAAGAACAGGTTGTTATTTTTAAAGACACTATTCTACCTACCGTTTCAATTGAAGAAATTCACGATACCATTCCCAGAGACTGGCGATTTAATGCCATTTATGACTTCAACCCCTGGGTAGATGCCATTACCTTCGATTTGCAAATCAATTGGGTAAGTGACAATTGCTCTGGTGTACCAACTGTACGGGTTGATAGTATAGGACCAAGTGGAACACTAAATGCATGTGAAACGAGGGTGGTGAAATATAGTATTGAAGATGCATGTGGTAATATTACCTATTGGCGAGCTTCACTTACCC
>JBCBCD010000963.1:0-3056 GCA_038530915.1 Bacteroidota bacterium | reverse complement strand
CGATCTGGCTTCGCAATACACTTAATGATTACTACCGCCAAGAAAAACCGGTAGATTACCTGGTTCCTGGACGTGATCGAAGCGATAGTCCTGGCATTTCTGTGCGTGGAGTACAGTATATCGTGCGCATGACTTTACAGCGCTCTCGTATTCGTAAAAGAGTTTGTCCACATGCTTTACGCCATTCCTTTGCAGTACACTATCTTAATAATGGTGGCAACATTTTACGATTACAACAACTCCTGGGACATACCTACTTGAGCAGTACCTTGATTTACCTCAAGTACGCCAGTATTCGTTTGCACGATATTGATTCGCCTCTGGATTTTCTGTACCATGAAAAACCGACTTAAGCGCCCCCATTTAGAGGTCGCTCAAGTCATTGGTCAGTTTGGTGCTGCTTTCAAAGCTAGCCGTAAAGTACCTACTCAGCACATTCGTACTTTACAAGCTTTGCAGCAGTGCCGTACTGCTGAGTTGGGCGGCCACATCGATTATTGTTCAGCCTGCCAACAAGTCATACGACTAAGTTACAATTCTTGTCGCAATCGACATTGTCCTAAGTGTGGTGGATTAGAACGGGAACTATGGATTCAAGATCGAGAGCGAGAACTCTTGCCCTTGTCTTACTATCACGTGGTATTCACTATTCCAGAGCAACTCAATGAGTGGTGTATGCACAACCCAAGTTTTTGCTACAACTTACTATTTCAGGCAGCCTGGCAGACCTTGCGTACTTTTGGGCAGGATCAAAAGTATCTTGGTGCACAGATTGGAGCGACTATGGTTTTGCATACTTGGGGACAAAACTTGAGTTTACATCCGCATGTACATGCTATTGTTCCAGGTGGAGGTATCAATAAAACTAAGCAATGGACCAGTCCCAAGCGTAAATCGGGCTTCCTTTTTCCGGTAAAGGCCATGAGTAGGGTCTTTCGCGCTATTTTCCTTAAAACCTTCATCAAAGCTTGGCATAATGGACAATTAATCATTCCTGCTAATGCTCAAAAAACAGCTCAACAGCGCAAACAGTGGAGAGAGCAGCTCTACCAACAAGCTTGGGTAGTTTACGCTAAAGCTCCTTTTGCAGGACCTAAATCTGTTGTGGAATATTTGGGTCGATACACCCACAAAGTGGCCATTAGCAATCATCGAATCACCAAAATCGATACCTACAAAGTCCATTTTCGATACAAGGATTATCGCCAAGAAGGCGCGCATAAGATCATGAGTCTGGATGGTGTGGAGTTCTTAAGAAGGTTTTGTCTGCACATCCTGCCACCTGGTTTTCGCAGAATGCGACATTATGGCTTTTTGGCCAATCGAGTGAAGGCTCAAAATTTGGTCATTGCTAGGAAGGCTTTAAGCGCAGTAGCTAAGTCTGTTGTACAAGCTCCTAGGAAAAAGCGCAAAGCGCAGCTACTAGAACAGCTGCTTGGTAAGCCACTTAATGTCTGTACTCATTGTGGTTGTATCAATACCATCGTCCAGCTACCGATCCCTGCGATTCAAGTAGCACGGGCGCCTCCTAAACAGGCTAAAATCCTTAAAAAATAGAGCCATTTGATAACGACCTACAGTCGTAAGCCATCCCTATGTAAAAGCGTAAAGAAAATTTAAGAAAACAAGCTGTTTTTCGACACTTGAACTCTAAAATTAGAGAACTTAAAAAGTAAGAATCCTCGGTTTTATTAACATAGCCCCTTTAGCAGGGTTGCTCCAGAAAGGAAGAAGCGATTTTCAATGCCCATAATACTGTGCTGGATGGCGGATCTCGTCCAACATAGCGTCAACGCTATGGCCGTCGCCTCGCTTTGACGCTTATTTGTTGTCAACGCTATGGCCGTCGCCTCGCTTTGACGCTTATTTGTTGTGCTCAGTTTATTTTCAACTTTCACTCCAATATTTTAGTTTTATTTAATATCTCATATAGGTAATTTCCAAATCATATGGTCATTATTTTTTGACCAATAATCTTTTAAGAGATATTGAGGTTCGCCTAATCTTTTTTTCCAATATTTTTGTGATTTCGTATATCCACAGTCTAAGCAGTATTGACTTATTTGACTTTTCTTAAGCATAGTTTTTATTTCTGTAAATAAGAAATTTCCAATTCCTGTTCTCTGAAATTCTGGTAATATGTAAACACTTTTTATCTCAGGTATACCCATTAATTCTTCTTTTATGGTATTCAATAGTAATTTGCTCGGTCTACCATATGCAATTGTTCCTATTATTCTTGAGTCCAACTTAGCGATTAAATAATTTTCCTTAATACCACTATTGCTGCTAAAATACCTTTCTAGATTTGCCATTTGCTCTTCTACCCCAGATTTAATTACTTCGTCTTTATTTTGAATTTCTTCTTTTTTAACTGTATCTGTTATTGTTTCAACAAAGTGCTTCATTAAGGCGTCTTTATCTCCTTTTGTAGGATTAGATAGTTTCAAATTTTTCATCACTCAAATTATTTTCATCATCTCAATTATTCGATTGCAATATCCTTTCTTATTGTAAAATTCACGAGCCTTTATATTAGATTTAAGAGTACCAACGTAAACTACATCACAACCTTGATTTTTAAAATATTTCTCAATTTCCTCTATTAATAATGAGCCTACATGTTTTCCTCTATATTTATCTTCAACGAACAGCTGTACAATTGTCCCCATTTTTGATGGGATACATCCTAAAAGATCTTGTTCAGGTAGTTCATCGATTATACCAACAATTACTCCAATGGGGACACCATTTTGTTCTGCAAAAAGGATTTTTCCATTTCTCTTAATCACTTCTTCAAAGATTTCATCTGTGTAAGTTTCCCCATATGCTGGTAGTCTAACAAATCTGTTTAATGGATCGATTTTGATTACATGATCTTGTAAATCTTCAAGAAACTTTACTAACGCTTTTCTATTACCATCATATGTTTTGATTTGAACCATAGGTAAGTATGATAATATTTATTGATTTAAAACTGAATCTTATCAATTTTTTGTTATTTATGCTAATTGAGCACAACGGGCTATGCATGCGCCGTGGCTGACGACGAAGGA
>JBCBCD010000962.1:0-3090 GCA_038530915.1 Bacteroidota bacterium | reverse complement strand
CTTGTCAAAGCATGATATTTTTGTAAGGTATTTTTTAATTTATTAATTCAAAAATATCAAATATCATGCTTTGACAAGACTACACTTAACAATTAACTATAAAAACGACATAGAAATACTAATGCTATTTAATCTTTTTTTAAGATAAATAGCTGATAATGTATAAAATAATATTATACTTATACTCAAGAAAAAACAGACGAGTATAAGACTCCCATAATAGTTCATTAATTTCACAATATGTATTTATTTTTAATCTATCAATAGTTTGTATTTTTCACAGCTCTTAAATTAATCCACAACCAAAATATTCAACATAAGAAACTGATTAACAGCATAATGAAAAAAAAGATACAATCAATAAGGCATCTTATTGACATCATTACACCTCAAAAAATAAGATCAATTAACATTTTGGATGAAAAAGATGATAATGTAAATAAACTTTACACGATTATAAAAGAGGAAAGAAACATAACAGAAGAAGAAATTATTGAAATATTATATCCGAACAATAAATATGGGAAGCAATATCTTAATAGGTTAAATAGCAAACTACAAGAGCGGTTAATGAATACTTTGATGACGATACATGTCGATGATCTCGATAACACATATAATGATAGGATTAATCTTTTTAAAAAACATGCTATGCTCCAAATCCTTAATTTATATCAAAACTCACAATTTGCCGAATTAGCCAAAGAAATCCTAAAAGAGTCCATGAGATTACATATGACTGAAGTCTCAATATCAGTATTAAGGATGCTAACTCTATGGGAAAGTAATATCACTAATGATAAAAAGGCCTACTTAAAATATAAAAACCTTCAGAACTCATATAAAATAATTCTTCTTGCTGAATTAGAAATTGAACTTCTTGTAAAAGATCTTATTGTAACAAGTTATGACAAATGGAATAGCAATATTAGATTAGAAAAACAATCTATTACTGCCAATAAAATAATTGAAATTATGAATAATCATTATTCATATCGTATTTATTCCATGGGAGGCATGACTTTATTGGCATATTATTCAGTAAATCATAGATATAAGGAGATTGCTGCCTTAATTCAAAAACTAAAAGAAAAGTTATATGATTTGAATTTTGATATTCCAAGTACTGTTAAGTTTTCATTTAATTATAACATTGTTCCATATTACATTATGTCTAAAAACTTTGATAAAGCCGAAGACGCTCTTGAACAATGTGAAAAATATAGTAAAAGAAGCCTATATAATAGAAATATAATACTCTTTTTAAGAAAGCTCAAAGCATCTTACCAAAAGAATTACAATGAAATTATTGACTTGACAAAGGATAAAACAAATTTAAAATTAGCCAAATATCATGCTGAAACTTTTATTCTATTTGATGCATACGCCAAAATCCTTACCGGTCAAAAACTTCGCCTTACCAAAACCCTAAACAGCACCCCTGAATACTCTAAACAGAAACGTTCGATGAATGTCAACTTGCTGATCATACAGGTTCTAGAGTATGCCAGAAGAAAACAATATGATAAGATTATAGATCGAATTGATGCCCTCAAGCAATATTCTCACCGTTACCTGAGAGACGATGCTACTTATAGATCTAATTGTTTTATTCGATTGTTGCTCTGCTTACCAAGAGGACATTTTAATCAAGTGGGTGTAAAAAGGGTCGCTGAACCATATTTGGAAAAATTATTGGCCAAACCCATTTTAGAAACCAATCAGGATTATGAAGTTGAGATGGTTCCCTTTGAGGACTTGTGGGAATTTGTGGTATCTTTATTGCCAGAAAAACCTTAATACACATGGAATTTATCTCTACGGATCAGGCATCTCAACCTGGTGGTCACTATTCACAAGCTACGGTATACAATGGTTTGGTTTTTGTTTCAGGACAGCTACCTATTACTCCTGATGGTGAGAAGGTATTAGGAAGTATAGAAGAACAAACAAGATTGGTTTTAGACAATGTGAAAGCTATTCTGGAAGCTGCCGATAGTGGATTGGATCATGTATTAAAGTCCACAGTATACGTATCTGATGTTTCAAATTGGGGAAAGGTCAATGAGGTTTATACCGAATATTTTGGAGCACATCGACCGGCAAGAGCTGTCGTTCCTACCGGACCATTGCATTATGGATTCTTAATTGAGATGGAAGTTGTAGCTGCTCAAAAAGAATAATTAGTTCAAACTCGGTACAAACAGCGCTGCTTCGATTTCCTCCATGCTTCCAGCCAGTTGCTCAAATGAATCAATGACATAGTATTCTTCTTGTATGATATCTGTGCGGAAGTCGTGATCGAATATTTGGTGAATATTGAAGTCGTGCTTTACAGAAGCGTTGCCAAGAGCATGTTCTGTTTCACCTTTCGAGGAGATAATTCCCGCACCATAAATCCTCAAGCCTTTCTCAGACCTGATCAATCCAAATTCAATAGTAAACCAGTATAATCTTTGAAGTTTGAGAATGACTTCATCGTCATCAATATACTTACAGGCCAACACACCCATTTGGTGGAAAAAATCAGTGTATGCTTTGTTAGAAAGTAATGGTGTATGAGCAAATACATCGTGAAACATGTCCGGCTCCTCTAAATAATCCAATTCTTCCATCTTCCTCAACCAGCAAGTAGCAGTAAACTCTTTGTTGGATAAATACTGAAAAAACTCCTTCGCAGGACTAATATTAGGTACTGTAATAATTCTCCAGCCGGTTGTTTCCTGTAAAACTTTGTTTACTTTTTCAAAATTTGGGATTTCGTCTCTATTGAAACCTACTTTCTCGAGTGACTCCAAGAATTCGGGTGCAACCCTGTCTTTTAAGTTGATCATTTGACGATCAAACAAAGTTTGCCATACCAAAAAATCTTCCTGGGTATAATTATCATAAATCTGAATACTTGGTTTCATAATGAATGGTATTATTTGGTTGAACTAGCCTCATTAGGACGCTATAAGTACAAAATTCAAATATCTGAAAAATGCAAAGATTGGTGTAATGATTATGTCTTTTATTTTGTCATAACAAAGTAATGTAAGCCCCTTTAAACCCCTATTCTTTGTTGCCTGAATCTAAGCTTTTGTTTAT
>JBCBCD010000961.1:0-3092 GCA_038530915.1 Bacteroidota bacterium | reverse complement strand
TAAAACGGAAAACTTCACACTAGATAATGGTTTAAAGGTAATTGTAGTTGAAAATACAAAATTACCAAGAGTATCTTTTCAGCTATTTGTAGATGTACCATTACATTTGGAAAAAGGAGCTGCCGGTACTTCCAGTATAGCTGGTGGTTTATTAAGAACAGGAACTAGTACTAAAACCAAAGCAGAAATAGATGCTGCCATTGATTACATTGGTGCTAATTTATCTACTTCTGGAAGTGGTATATTTGGCTCTTCCTTATCCAAGCATAAGGATGCTCTATTGTCATTAATGTCTGAAATACTTCTTAACCCTTCTTTTCCACAAGAAGAATTTGACAAAGCAAAAACACAAACGCTTTCAGGTTTAGCTGCTTCTAAAGAAGATCCTTCTTACATAGCAGGCAATGTTTCTTCTGTTTTGAGATATGGCAAAAACCACCCATTCGGTGAGATTACTACTGAAGCTTCAGTAGAAAACATTTCATTGGATCTTTGTAAAGAATATTACAGCAAATATTTCAAGCCTAATTTATCCTACTTGGTTGTTGTTGGAGATATTACTGCAAAAGAGGCCAAGAAAGATGTAGAAAAATATTTTAGTTCTTGGAAAAGACAGGATATCATGGCCACTCAGTTTGATGTTCCTCAGGCACCAGAAAAGACTAAGGTGGCATTTATATCTAAGACAGGAGCGGTTCAATCAGAAATTAGAGTGACTTATCCTGTAGAATTAAAGTATGGAACAAGAGATCAAATCGGGGTATTTGTTTTAAATAGAATTTTAGGTGCTGGAGCTACGAGTAGGTTTTTCCAAAACTTAAGAGAAGATAAAGGATATACCTATGGTGCTTATTCAAGCATTAGTCCTAATAAATATGTAGCTTCTTTTACAGCTTCTGCAAGTGTTAGAAATGAAGTTTCTGACAGCGCAATGATTGAGTTTTTGTATGAGATGAATCGCATTAGAGATGAAAAAGTTGATGCTGAAGAATTTGCCAATGCTAAGGCCAGAATCTTTGGAACTTTCACAAGAGCATTGGAAAGTCCTCAGACCATTGCGAATTATGCATTGAATACGGCTCGTTATAAGATGCCTGAAGATTTTTATGCTACGTACTTACAGCAGTTGGAATCATTAACTGCTGATGAGTTACAACAAATAGCTAAGAAGTACATCCGTCCTGAGAACGCTTATTTGGTAGTTGTTGGTAACAAAGATGTAACTGAATCACTAAAGCAGTTTGATGCTGATGGCGATATCACTTTCTACGATGTATACGGCATCAAACAACAACAATTTGCTGCTGCTGTACCATCTGATATGACTGGAATGGACGTTATTGAAAAATACATTGCTGCTATTGGTGGAAAGGAAAAGTTGTCTGGTGTGACTGATTTGAGTATGGTAATGGAAGCCAATGTACAAGGCCAGGTTATCCAAATCAAAAACCAGCAAAAAACTCCTGGTAAGATGAACATGGCTGTTTCTATGATGGGTAACGTCATGCAGCAAACTGTTTTTGATGGGGAACAAGGTTATTCTTCTCAAATGGGCGCTAAGACTCCTATGGATGAAGCAACAGTAGAAGCGACTAAGTTGCAAGCAATGCCTTTCCCAGAATTAAAATATGCTGAACTAGGTGTTACTGCTGAATTAAAGGGAGTAGAAAATGTAGATGGTAAAAGAGCATATGAGGTAGCGATATCAAGACCTGATGGTAATAATGTAACAGATTATTTTGATGCGACAACTTTCTTCAAAATTCGTTCAGTAGCTACTCAAGAAGCTGCCGGACAAACCATGTCTATCATTACAGATTATGCTACGTATAAAGATGTTGATGGTATCAAATTCCCATACGTTGTTACAGTATCTGGAGCTATGCCTTTCCCATTGAAATCTGAAGTTAAATCAGTAGAAGTGAATAAAGGCTTGTCAGATGACTTGTTTAAGGTAAACTAACTATATATGTGATGTGGTGATATTGTGATGTGCGATATCATATAGTTGTAAAGTGATCAAGAAATATATTTTTTCTTGGTCACTTTCTATTTGCGAGCAAAAACAATTCAAAATCACAAGATCACAGTATCGCAGGATCATAAGATTAACCTTCTAAATTGATAATATTATTACCTTGAGGTACCTAATCAACATAAAAACCATGATACAAATCTTCGTAACCGGAGGAACATTTGACAAAGATTATAATTACATCACCGGAAATCTTTTTTTCAAGGACACTCACCTTAAAAAGATGTTGGAAACCGGGCGTTGTACCCTTGAGGTAGATGTTAAAACCTTGATGATGCTTGATAGCATGGATATGACTGATACCGATAGAGACATCATCTTACACAATTGCAGACGCTCCAAAATGGATCACGTGTTGATTACTCATGGAACGGACAGAATGGTAGAAACTGCTGCTTATCTGGCAAGAGAAGGTGTTGATGGAAAAACAGTTGTTCTAACTGGTGCAATGATACCCTATGCTTTTGGTACTTCATCTGATGGATTCTTCAATTTGGGAAGCGCTTTGGCTTTTGTACAAATACTAAAGCCTGGTATTTATATCGCGATGAATGGTAGAGCCTATAACTGGAATCAAGTAAGAAAAAATAGAAAAACCGGATTTTTTGAATTAACTACTTAGAACAAGTTGATGCTTAGGCAAAAGTCCTTTGGACTTTTGCCTAAGCATCAACTTGAATTAATGAATTTTTATGGAAATAGTTGGATTAATATTTGAACTTCTCATTTTGGGTATTGGTATTTATATGTATTTATTCGCATCCGGAAGGATCAAATCTAAAGACAAAGAGTTGCAGGCTAAATCTGAAGCTTTCCGTCAGGCCAATAAAGGCTGGATGAGGATAGTGAGCTTGCTTTTGATTGCAATCATGAGTGTAGAGATCGTTTTGCATGTGATGGCTATGGTTTGATCTTGTGATCCTATGGTCTTGTGATCCTGTGATAATACTTGATCAAAACATCAAAACATCAAAAGATCAAAAGATAAATAGCGTACTTGTATTGTTTTTTTTGGTATAATTGCACTGTTTATAATGTCCTGAAAACAAGCCGATAT
>JBCBCD010000960.1:0-3098 GCA_038530915.1 Bacteroidota bacterium | reverse complement strand
TCGTGGTGGCGATGAGGACGTGGGTTACGAAAGAGAACTGGAAGAATCATACGTCTTCCTGGATGATCTCGCTGAGGATACTCGTTATGAATTTAGAATTGAAACTGAATGCGATGAAGAGATTGTCTTTACTGAGGTATTTGAATTTACCACTAAGTCTGGTGATTTGACTACTTCAATAGACAATAAGATAAGTGATAGAGGCAGAGGAATCATCAATCTTTATCCAAACCCAACCAAAAGGTTATTCAACATGGTATATAATTCTAAAGAAGGAGATTACTTAGATGTACAAGTCCAGAATAACCTGGGGCAGGTAGTTTACCGAAATGCCTACCCACTTATACAAGGGGATACCAATATTAGAGTTCAAGTTCCTTCAGTACCGGACGGAATCTATTATGTGCGTACTACAAGTATGAAGGCAAGGGAGCAGCATTATAGAAAGCTTATGATTTCCTCCGAATAGACATTACTTATAAGTGGTTAACAGAATTAAAACGACAATAACGTCCTTTGTAATGGTTGCTTCAATATAACCGTTTTGGTGTAGGGTGTAGTGTGTAGAGGGCCTCTACACACTACACTGGAGCTGCTAGTTATGAGCAAAGTCAAGCTCTATTACCTAAATTAATGTTGTTAACCACTTAACTCTACCAATAAAAGCGGGTTAAGAGTAGAGGTGTTACTTCCAATAATCTCTTATCTACTAAAAAAACATCAGGAGTTTCATCATCATCCAGGTCACCAATGAAATAATCTCTGGACAATTCATTTTCTCTATTTAATAGGTTAATTAAGGTAAAGCTGAACTCCGCATTTAGTTTGTTTCTAAGTTTGGTTTTGTAGGAAACACCAAGATCAAGTCTATGGTAATTGTTTAGACGGCTACCATTGATTTGAGGATAGTCTAAAGCATAATAAAAACCATCATCATCTTCAACTCTTTCCACCGTGTTTAAGGGCTGTGAAAAAGGAAGGCCCGTTTTGTATTGATAAGTCATAGAAATGGTAAACTTATCGACTGTCCAATTATTTACAAAGCTAAGTCTATGCCTTTGGTCAAAGGTTGAGGGGAATTTATCATCGGATACTTGCTCAAAGAAGAAGGTACTATTGCTAAAGGAATAGTTGAGCCAAAACTGATAATTCCTCCATCGTTTATTGATGAGAAGATCTATTCCCATTGAGGTAGAACTTCCATTGTCTTCTATATCCAATTGTCGATTTAAATTGGTCGAGTAGCTGGCAAGCCCTTCAGTTTCTATCGTATAAGCTTCAACGTCAATGGTCCAGCCTTTCTGATTAAAAACAAAGCCAGCTGAGAGTTTATTTGCGCTTAGGAAACTATCGTCTTCTGCATCATTTAACACCCAAAGGTTAGACGAGGTATTGAGTTCATTGTCGCCAAACTCTTGTAATTGAGAGATGAACTGATAAAGCCGCCCAAAGGAAAGCTTCATTTTAAGATTATCCAATGGTAAGTAATGAAAACTTAGCCTGGGCGACATTAGCCATGTATTGGCTTCAACATAATTGGTCAATTTCATGCCAGCATTTACCTGGTAATTATCACCTGTCAAATTGAAACTACCAAAGAGGTTGTGAAAAGAACCTTTTACCACACCTTCTTCTTCAAAATCTTGTTCAAAGGCGGAGGTTTCACCGAAGAAAAAACTGACTTCTTTTCTATCATAAGCATAACCTAGTTCAAAGTCCATGTTGTCATCACTTTTGATTTTATGAGTTGCACCAAATCGATAGTCATAAATATCATTAAAAGTGGAGGCAGAAAAGATCAATAGGGAATCAGGATTGAAAAACTGATAATAAAAATAGTCATTGTCATAATAAGAAAAAACATACTCCAATTGTGTGCTATGCTTGGAATTCCAATTTAAGTCTACATTAGAACTAAATGCTGAAGAAGAGTTGGTGACTATATCTTCGCTCTCAAGGTCATCTTCAAACAGCAGGGAGAAATAGTTGAACTGATTACTGCTACTGAAATAGGAAACCTTCACATCGATCCATTCATAAGGGGTAAAAATGACTTTGCCATTCCAATCAGAATACTTTAAAGTTTGATCCGCTTCTCTGTAGCCTTCTTTTATCTCTTCTTGTTCTTCTTCGACTTTGGTATCCTGAAAAGCTTTGTTGAAATAGGATCTAAGAGTGGGGCTTCTCACCAATCCATTTATGGTATTTCTGCCGGAAAGGACAAAGGATAGCTTATCTTTCCAAACAGGTATACTCAAAAAAGCATGAGCTTCTGTTAAAGTACTACCAAAGCCACCTTTGAATTGTGGAGTATGTTGGTCTTGTAGTGAAATATCTACTATGCCACCAATACGATTATCATATTTAGGATTGTACACTCCTTTGTAGATGTCTACCTGATCAACTACATACGGATTAATTGAAGAGACCATGCCAAACAAATGTCCGGGATCATATAGTGTAGCACCTTCCCAGAGAATAAGGTTTTGATCAGGTGTAGCGCCTCGAATATTTAAATTAATGGCCGTTTCATCTATAGCTGTAACACCCGGAACGAGTTGTACTGTTTTTAAAACGTCATGTTCGTTGGCTGCAAGCTGGTCGAGTATGAGATCATAATTCATCTTGATGGATCCGTGGTCTTCTCCCTCTTCAACTCCAGAAAGGAGATAATCTCTAATGACTATTTCTTTGCCAAATAACTCACTATCTATTTCAAGCAGAATATCGTGGCAATCTTTATCTGCCCATTTACCAATAGGGAAAGATTTAGATTTAAAACCTACATAACTAATGCTAATGGGCTGATTTTTTAAAGCAGTATAATTAAGCTCAAACCTACCTAATTCGTCAGTTTGTACCCCTCGGGCTGTTCCTTCTACATACACATTTGCAAAGGCTAGTGGGGATTGATCTAACGCACTCAAGACTTTTCCACAGACCGTAAAGGATTGGACATCAGTTGGAATGACCAATATTTTATTCTCTTTGAATTCATAGTCTAAGGGGATATTTGCAAATAATTTGGGCACGCATTCTTGAGGATTGTCTATCATCAAACTACCTGAAAACGTATACTTTTCGGCTAGGAGAGGATC
>JBCBCD010000959.1:0-3098 GCA_038530915.1 Bacteroidota bacterium | reverse complement strand
TTGGTTTTTCATTTTTGCCTCTGTCAATGTCAATTGGACAGCTAATTGGTTGGATGGTGATTTCGATATAATTGCCAAGTCTGTTTCCCATGCAATAAAAATAATAATAATAAGCAATTATCCCAGATGAGGACTTACTCTCATCTGGGATAATTGCTTATTATGACTAACTCTTACTCTTGCATAATACTCTCCACCGGATTAGCTCTAACTACTCTCCAACCTCTGATGCTAATGGTACCAAACGCAATGGCAAGGGTAAATAGGCCTGCTCCAACAAAGATCCACCACTGTAAAGCTGTTCTGAATGCAAAATCACTCAACCATTCGTTCATACTCAACCAAGCTAACGGAATAGCAATAATGATGGCGATCAAAACCAGCTTTAAGAAGTCTTTTGAAAGAAGGCTTAATATTTGCACGCCTGTTGCACCCAAAATTTTTCTAATGCTCATTTCTTTCATTCTTCGTTCGCTTAAATAAGCTGCTAAAGCAAACATCCCTAAACCGGCTATGATAAATGCTAAGATGGCGAAATAACTGAATACCTTGGCCAATCTACTTTCCTTCAGGTAAAACTTCTGGAAAGCGTCATCCAAAAAGAAATAATCAAATGGACGGTCTGAAAGTCTGGACTGCCAAATGGAAGATATTTGAGCTATGTTTTTATCCAGGTCTTGTGTATTCAAACTAATGACAAAATTATCCAGGAAGTACGACTTAGGAGCAACTGTTAGAATAACTGGTTCCATTTCATGATGCAGCGATTTTAAGTGAAAATCCCGTACTATACCTATAACTTCTCCGGTTTTAGGCTTACCAGAAGCAACATTGGCCATATTAACCTGAATCCCTTCTATGCTTTTGATGCCAAACTTCTTGGCAGCGGCTTCATTGATAATAAATGCATCTTTACTGGTCCCATAGTCTTTTGAAAAAGGGCGACCTTGTATCATTTCCATATTCATGGTATTGATAAAATCCTCTTCTACCAATAAGGTCTGTAAATCTGCTTTTACTGTCCGACCTTGTCCATTGAACGTAGACATAAAGTTATAATAGCCTCGTTCCCAGGGAAAATTAGAAATAGCCGATACAGATTTGACAGCAGGAACACTTAAAAAGATATCCTTAGCAGTGGCAAATTTGTTTTGAATACTATCGTCGCGTATCGGCACAATAATGACCTGTTCAGCTTGCAGGCCGAGGTTCTTTTGTTGTATATATGAAAGTTGTTGTTGGATTGTGAAAGTTGCGATCAACAAAACTATGGCTGTAACAAATTGAAAGATGACAAAACCATTCTTTAAAAAGGTCTTACCTTCATTTCCATTGGATGGATTCTTATTGCTTTTGATGGTGTTGATGAGCTTAAATTTAGAAACGGCCAAGAAAGGGAAAAAGGCATTCAATAAACCAATTACACCTAAAACACCTAAGGTTCCTAAGGCCAAATACCAATTGGTATTAGACCACAAACTTAATTCCCTTCCCATTATATTGTTGAAGCCTGGCAAGGTGATTTGAACAATAATCAATGCCAATACCAAAGCAATTGTTAAATAGGTAAAGCTTTCTACGCTCAACTGAGCAAGAATATCCTGATTACCTGCACCTAGTACTTTTCGCATTCCAATTTCTTTAAAACGTTGGATGCCTTTTGAAAGAGAAAGGTTGATGTAATTGGTACAACCAATAGCCAATATTAAGAAAGCAACTGCCAATAAGATATATAGTACTGATGGATCAGTGGCTGGTTCCAGGTCACCTTCCAAGGTCTCAAAATGCACTTGACTGAGCGCTTGCATTGTAAAGCTTTTTTGTTGGGCAAGTCTTTCAGAGAGGTTATTCTTACTGAACTCACTCATTCCGGCTGCAATTCTTGTAGCATCTGCTTTATTGGGAATTTTAACAAAGGTGTACATAGGTGGATAATACCAGCCTTGACGAGGATCAAGGACCCAGTCACCTATTACTTGCCTGACTAAAGGCATGGCGGCAATGAATTCAAATTGTAGACTTGAATTATCCGGAATATCTTCTAAGACTCCGGTAACCTGAACCGGAATATTGCCTTCTATCGTCAAAGTTTTACCCATTGGGTCTTCATCTTTGAAATATTTCTTTGCCGTTTTTTGTGTTAAAACGATAGCATTGGGTTGATCGAGGGCAGTTGCTTCTACTCCTTGTTGAAAATCAAAGGAGAACATGTCAAAGAAGGTAGAGTCTGCAAAGAAAAAGCTTCCTTCCTGAGTCAGTAAGTTGCTTTCAGGGTTTTTGACGGAGACACTTAATGGGAAATACCTACAGGTTTGTTCCACCTCCGGATAGCTAGAAGCCAAAAGAGGAGCTAAAGGAGGGTAGGCATTGGCCAGATGTCGAACGATCCCATTATCTTCAGTTTCTAAGGTAGTCACTCTATAGATGGAATCTTCATTTTTATGGAATTTGTCATAACTCCATTCTTCATTGATGTACAGTAATATGACAAGACAAGCGGCTATACCCACTGCAAGACCAAATATATTGATGAGTGAATAATTTTTGGCATTGAGTAATTGTCTGCCCGCCAGTTGGACGTATTTTTTTAACATAGCTAGTCGGATTTTTATGAAAAAGAATTTGCGATAATCAACGATGCCGGGTCGGAACAGCAATAGCACTTGTCTATTAAAATATCGATTGGCTTTTGTACTGCCCATGCTGGCTATTTTAGCCTGATACCGTTCTACCAAATCGCCTTCAATGTCCTCCACCATGTCTGGCAAACAGAACCATCTGAAAAACTTTAATGACCAGGAAGGCGGCTGTTTCATGTCTTTAGGTTGCAATAGCTCGACTTTTAATAGATTAATCAAATGCAATCTTTGGGATGGCATCCCACAGTTGCTGTCTTTGTTCTTTGGTTTCCTGTAATGCTTTCTGACCGTATTTGGTCAGTTTGAAATAGCGCTTTCTTTTTCCACCACGAACAGCCGTTGATTCTCCAAATTCAGAGGACAAATAGCCTTTCTTTTCGAGTCTGCTAAGTACTGTGCGCAATGCACCAATACTTACTTCCCTTTTCAGTCTGCTTTCTATTTCGTTTAAAATGGCTA
>JBCBCD010000958.1:0-3106 GCA_038530915.1 Bacteroidota bacterium | reverse complement strand
GGCGTGAGGTGATCAGTCTACTCCAATATTATTGACTTCAGTATCTTTTAATCTGCTTTAATCTAACAGCTTAAAAGACATTCTGTAAAATATAGTTTTTCGAAAGAATACAAAAACAAAATCCATCTTCTCCAATTACGAGCTTTAAAGTTCGCCTCTTAGAAAAGATGGATTTATATCGAATAAGTACTATGATTTGAAGCGTAAAGAATTAGTGATTCACTTTACCTTCCTTCTAGACTTTCTACTGTAAGTATCCTGGATTTTGTTCCATATTTGGATTGTTGTCAATCTCTGCAACCGGAATTGGATTGTAAACCTGATCGTCATTCCAGTTAACAGCCTGAGAGTCAAACGTACGGAACTTAATCCAAGACATTTGACGACGAGTCAAATCATATACTCTGTCACCTTCAAATGCCAATTCTTTGCGACGCTCTAATAAGATTTCATCAATTAAATCTTGGCCACTTGCGGTAGAAGCAGTATAGCTAGGATCTACACGACCAGCTACTGCATCCAAATCCGCTCTTGCACCGTCTTCATTGCCTAGTTCAGCTCTCGCTTCAGCACGAATCAAGTAAACATCAGCCAAACGCATTACTTTGATGTAATCCTGACCAGTTTCACCATTAGGGTATTTTCCTTCAGGGAAAAATGTACCACGCTCACCATCCGCTCTGTCACCAGGAATCATAACATCTCTACGTGCATCAGTATCAGAGTAAATATCATATAAATCCTGAGTCGCCAAGAAATCACCATAGCCATCTTGGTCATAACCACCTCCTACAGAGTTTACGCCTAAGTTATCAGTAGGTGTATTGATGACTGTGAATAAATCTTCACTACCGATATTAGCACCCCAAGAATCCAACCAAGCCTGACCATCAGCATATAAACTGTAATCCGGATTATTGATTACTTGATTTGCCAATGCTTCTGCATTCGCCCAATCTCCCTGGTACAAATATACTTTTGCTAAGATCGCTTGAGCACCAGCTTGAGACATTCTACCATCGTCGGTAAGTGTCAATCTGTCGATTGCATTGTTCAAATCACTGATGATTTGATTGTATACAGTTGCAATAGTTTCACGTGATGGAGTAACAATTTCACCAGTAGTACCTTCATTATTGAAAGGAACACCCAAGCCAGCTCCATTTTCAGCAGTATAAGGACGAGCAAAATATTTAACCAGATTCCAGTAAGTCAAGCCACGCAAAGCATATGCTTCACCTACACGATTATCTGCTTCTGCCTGCTCAGAACTTAAAATATCGGCCTCTCCTGTACGGTTGATTACATTACTTGAATTAACAATTACAGCATACATATCCAACCATTGTCCGGCAGCATCACCACTCTGTTCATTTAGCCTGTATTCATCAAAAGCAAGGTAACGATTTGAGTTTTTACTACTAATAAATACGTTATCAGCTCTCAAGTCACCAATTAATGGATAATCCCAACCATAGATATCTGCATCTTGTAGATTACTGTATAATCCTAAAGTAGCCGCATTCAAAGATCCTAGATCTACGATGGCACTACTAATTGAAAGAGATTGCTGTGGTTCCAGCTCTAAAAAATCTTCATTACATGAAGCTAAACTCAATACAGCAATGAAGAAAAATGATTTTATTATTTGTTTCATTTTTATCAATTTAACAATTAAGGTTTACTAGAATAGATTAGAATGATACGTCCAAACCAAAAGTGAATGTTCTTGGGATTGGAATTTCCTGATCAATTGCTCCACCTGCATCTGTACGTGGGTCACGCTCTAAACGATCATCCTTAACATAGATCCATAGGTTACTACCTTGTGCAAATACTCTCAAATTATTGATGCCCCATTTTTTAGTCAAACTACCCGGGAAAGTATACCCTAAAGTAACATCTCTCAAACTGATAAAGCTACCATCATATAAGAAACGAGTAGAACGCAATCTTGAACCGTTGTTTACACCAAAACGTGTCTGTGGTGTATCAGTGATATCACCTGGTTGCTGCCAAGCACGCTCAAAAATAGAACGAGCCATATTACCTGTAGTAGAGAAGTTTCTAGACCCATCTGAGTGAGTGAAACTGTGCCAAGAGTGCAAGATCTTACGTCCCCAGTCAAACTGGAACAAAGCAGTTAAAGAGAATCCTTTATAAGAAATGGTATTTGTCAAACCACCGAAGAAATCCGGCTCAGATGTACCCTGTACATAAGGTTGAGCAGAATTGAATGAAGTAGTAGTTTCTGTTTCTGTTTCATCAGTGTACCACAATGGATCACCATTATCAGGATTGACACCTGCATAACCACGGATATACCAAGTAGACCAAGGAGATCCAACTGCACGGAAACGAGAACCATCAGCAAAATCACCTTCAGGTAATGAAATTACCTCATTCGTATTGAATGTGATATTGAAGCTGGTTGACCATTCGAAACCTCCTGTTGGGCTTACGAAGTTACGAGTATTCAGTTGAAATTCTACCCCTCTGTTTTCCAATTCACCGATATTACTCAATACAGTAGCAAGTCCATTCGTACGAGAAATAGGACGGTTGAATAATAAATCAGAAGTACGACGATTGTAGATATCTACGATCAAGTCTAATCTGTTCCAAAGTCCTACTTCAATACCTACATTAAATGGTCTGTTTACCTCCCAAGTCAAATCCGCATTTTCCAGCTGAGTCAAGAAAATACCAGGATTGTCTAAGTAATCTCTACCTGTAGAGTATAAACCTCTAGATGCAAAGTTTCCAATTGACTCATTACCATTCGCACCATAACTAGAACGGATACGTAAGTTGGTGATGTATGGATATTTATTCATGAAGTCAAAGCGGTGTAAGTTGATACCAATACCTGCAGACCAGAAAGTACCATAACGTGTATTAGCACCAAAGCGAGAAGAACCATCTCTACGTACGGTACCGTTTACATAAAATAAGCCCTTGTAATTATAGCTTGTATTCAAGAAATAAGATGCAATTGTATTTTCAGATTTAGCACCTGTAATAAATTCAGGCTCAGAACCATTACTTGGCGTAATCAAGGTAGGGAATGCAAAGTTACGTTGACTGGTTTGTACTGAGAAAGAAG
>JBCBCD010000957.1:0-3106 GCA_038530915.1 Bacteroidota bacterium | reverse complement strand
GCATTGCGCGTACTAACCTTTTGTTCTATCGCAATAGCTGGACAAATCCATTTATAAAATCTACCTCTGGTTTTTTCATCCGCATAAGGAACTGGCGAGCATAGGAAGAAAGGCTTTCTACATACCTTCTTTGTCCCTCCGCATACAAGGTGTCCATCGTAATAGATGATTTACCAGAACCAGACACTCCAGTCACTACCACCAATTTATTTTTGGGGATCTTTAATTCTACATTTTTAAGGTTGTTGCTGCGAGCGCCTTTTATATGTATGTTTTCGAGCTGTTTAGTAGCTGAAAGTACCTTTTTTACAGTTGTCTTTGATGCCATGTAATGGACTCAATTAGAAATTACAAAAAAACACAAATGTAATAAATCGAAATTGATATTACCTTACTTGAATTCTTTCAAAAGGGTAATAACTAGATACAAACAGATAATGAAAGCAATAGGTTGTACTTGGTTGAAATATTCTCAATAGAAAGTTGTTGGTTCTTGGTTTTTAGTTTTGTCGCTCACTTGTCCCAATAAAAACCAAGAACCAACAACTAAAAACCATAAAATTGCTATATCTCGTTAAAAAGATTAATACTTATTATGTGAAAAATGTTAATTTTGTGTTAAGAAAGTTAAAATGGAATGAAGATGCTTCTTCCTATCAAAATGAAAACATATATTTGAAACAGATAAAAATCAATACTCTTACCACAAAAAACTTAGTTTATAGAAAGTAACTTTTACACTAAATAATTCGATAATCCCATAATACAACTAAATTATTTAGTTATGCAAGTTACCAAACTAAGTGACCAGCAATTAATCGCTTGTTACCTCAACGGAAATGAAAGAGCTTTTGAAGAACTGTTGAATCGTCATCAGCAGAAAATTTACACCTCAATTTATTTGTTTGTCAAAGACACAGAATTGGCAGAAGATATTTTCCAGGAAGTGTTTATCAAAATTATTGATACACTTAGAAAAGGAAAATACAACCATGAAGGTAAATTCCTTCAATGGGCAATGAGAATAGCATACAATATGTGTGTTGATCACTTCCGTCGTTCTAAAAGAAGACCAAAGGTATCTCCAACTGAGACATTCGATATATTTGATGTACTCCAATCTTCTGACTTCAATGCGGAGCAAGGTATCATAAGATCTCAAACACATGACAAGGTTCGCAAATTGGTAGACATGCTTCCTCCAGAGCAGCGAGAGGTAGTTATTTTACGTCACTATGCCGATATGAGCTTTAAGGAAATCGCGAAATTAACTCGCGTAAGCATCAATACAGCTTTAGGTCGTATGAGATATGCGTTGATCAATATCCGCAAGATGGTTGAAGAAAAAGAGGTGATTTTGCAGTAAATAAAAGTTTGTAGCGGCCACAGGCCGCTACAAACTTTTATTTACTTATGAAGTTGTGCAAACGGTTTCGCAAAATAAGTAATAATAACATCTGCTCCCGCTCTTCTTATACTAAGAAGGGTTTCCACCATAGCTTTATCAAAATCCAACCAGCCTTTTTGTGCAGCTGCAATTAGCATCGCACATTCACCACTAACATGGTAGGCTGCTATAGGAAGTTCAAATTCTTGCTTGAGCAACTGTATGATATCAAGGTAGTTCAAGGCAGGTTTTACCATTAAAAAGTCAGCGCCTTCTTGGGTGTCTAACTCGGCTTCTATCAATGCTTCCGTTTTATTAGCCGGATTCATTTGATAGGTCTTTTTATCTCCTGCTTTAGGTGCAGAATCCAAAGCATCTCTAAAAGGACCATAAAAAGCACTGGCATATTTAGCGGTGTAAGACATGATACCAACATTGGTAAAGTCGGCTTCATCCAATATAGTACGCATAGCTTCAACACGGCCATCCATCATATCTGAAGGTCCCAAAATATCGAAACCGGCTTCTGCTTGGGCAAGAGACATTCTTGACAGTATGGGTAATGTTTTATCGTTTAATATTTGACCATCCTGCACAAATCCATCGTGGCCATCAGAGCTATAAGGGTCCATCGCTACATCACTAATCAAACAACATTCCGGGAATTCCTTTTTTATAGCACTAGCTGCTTTTAAATAAAAATTGCCCGGATCATAACTATAACTTGCAACTTTATCCTTTAAAGCTTCTTCGACTGCCGGGAACATAATGAAAGATTTTAGTCCTAAATTCATGCAGGACTCTACCTCTTTCAACGCCTCATCTGTAGATAATCGAAAACTTCCGGGTAGAGAACTTACCTCTTTTCTTATGTTCTGGCCATCTACCAAAAAAATAGGCTGTACCAAATGGTCTGTCGTTAAGTGTGTTTCTTGTACTAACCCTCTAATTGCAGCTGATTGACGGTTACGGCGTGGTCTTCTAAGCATCAGTATCTTGTTTTGCTGGATTTTTGGGTACCGGATCGTACCCGTGACCTCCCCATGGATGGCATTTGCTAATGCGTTTTATGCCCATCCACATACCTTTTAATGGGCCCCATTCTTCGATAGCTTCCACCGTATAATGTGAACAGGTAGGTTGAAAACGACATCGAGGTCCCAATAATGGAGAAATCGAATATTGATAAAATCTTATCGGTAGTATGAATAATGTTTTGAAAAACTTTCTCATATAATCGCTTTATTCTAATTATACTTTGTTGCTGAAATGGTTAGAGCAGAATTTATTCTGCGCCAACAACCAAGTTAGTAGTTTAATGAAGCAGTGATTGAGCCTTTTTGAAATAAGAACACTCCTTTTTTCCTATTAGGCCCAATAATATTCATAACATTTTTTTGATCAGAAAAAGTACTGACCAGGATGTTGTTGGTAATCTTTATATTTTCAATGCTTTTTACTTCTGTAACTTCTAGATAACACCACATTCCAACTCCATCTTCAGCCAATTCTTTTCCAATGTAGCTGTATTGCACTTCCTCTTTATTGATTTCGATAGAAAGGTTTCTCTGAATGTAGTCATAAATGATTTGATCGACATTTTCAGCTTCCTTTTCGGTAAGAATATTTAGGTTGAGTTTTCCTTCTTCCACAAGAAACAGCACTTCAAATCAGTATGCATCTATTTATCGATGACTTTGAAGCTGGTCTTATGGAAGA
>JBCBCD010000956.1:0-3110 GCA_038530915.1 Bacteroidota bacterium | reverse complement strand
TTGGAGGAAGTATATTTTTCTTTAATTAAATGCTCTGCACAGGAGATGTAATCCAGAATGGAATTCTGTTTCTGTAATTGTCTACCTGATTTATACCACGAAGGTCCCAAGATGGATTCTCCTCTTACATGAGCATAGGCAATGGTGTAGCCTTCTTTTAGTAAAATGGCATCTTGGACATTGAAAGAGGGAGTGGTAATCGCACCATAAGCACCATAGGCCTTTAAAATTAGACCGGCATTGCTTTTACTGGTAGCTCTGTTCTTAATGATTGTTATAGGGATTTTAGTTCCATCATGGCTTTTGGCCCATATCCTTTGGGCAAAGGCATATTTATAGTAAGTAGGATTGATGGTACTTGCTTTTGAAACGGCTGTTAACTGAGAAGTATTGAAGTTGTATTGGTACCTGGCATAAGGATGCGATGGCGAACTAAAGGAGAAATAAAAGCTATTGCTTGTGCTATCTGCGGAAATGAGCTGATAAGTTCCGATTCCTAACTTGATTTTTAGATCATTCCATTTTTGTTCCTCTTGTTCGATGTATTTTAGTTTTGGGATGGAGTTTTCGTAGACCAGCGCAATAACTTTTTTATTAAGCGGTAAGATCTCAATAATGTAATCGTCCTTATCAGATTTTGCAAACAGTGAGGAACTACCCAAGTTTTTTGTAGTACAAAGCTCTATAGAACTACCAGCATCCTCATCGTTGACTAATAAATAAATTGCATCTTTCGTTACCACATCTACAACTACACCTGTTTTGCGTTTCTTTATCAACTCCATTTCCGGAAGAATGGCATCTTTTTTAATCCAATAAATTTCGTTTTCAGTTTTGGATTGAACAGTACAAAACAAAAATTGACCTTTCTTAAGGACTTCAACGTCAAATTTGGGATCTTTTTCCGTATAAATTACTTGGCTTTTTCTATTTCCGATATCATGAAGGCAAAGCTCTCTGGCACTACCAATACTATTTGTCTTGGTATATAGAAAAGTGGAATCCGAATACCATTGAATGGTGTAAACATTAGAAACAGAGTCAAGAGCAGTAGGATTTCCAAAAGGCAGCGTGTGAGCAAAATCACCTATGACTCCTACCTTTTCAAATTGAACCAAGATCAGGCTTTTTGAATCATTAGGAATGATGGACTTGATATAGATATCCTTGTGTTTACGCTCAAATCCTGTAAAGTTGAATACTTGAATCTTTTCAATCGAATCCTTTTGATAATAAAGTACATTATTATCCACACTGTCAACACCCAAAAAATAGGTTCCTTTTTTGACTTCTCTCTCAGTTTCTGCTTTTTGGGGATAGAATGTATTGAGCCGATTAAATAGTTTTTTTTGATACTTTTTGTCTTCAACCAATTCGTTTTTGGCATACTGATTCTCTTCTACCAAATACTTTTTCAATCTATTGGTATATTTCGGTAATGCCATCCAATGTAGACTATCCAACACAGGAATGTTGTGATAATTAAAGGCATACGGTTCTTTAAAAATAACTGGTGGAGGAAGATTTTCTTTCTGCTCTTGCCGATGGCTTTCAAATTGTTCTGGCAACGACTTATCAACTTCCAGATCTGCTATCAACTTGGGACTTAAAAGCAAAAAGTCAGGCAATTGAATGTTATCCCAATACTTTGGGTTATAGTTTTTCTTGTAGTGCCTAATTGAAGAATAAGCTGTAGACTTAAAAAGTGAGGAGTCCACAAGCGGTATCACATTTTTAGTTTCCATATTTAGCACATAAAGCCAGTAAGGAGCTTTATGTGGAATGGCCTCGCCATTGTCTTTTCTTCCTACCCTTCTGGTCTCTGAAAACTTAATATTATCAATGCGGTAGAAATTATTTTGCTTTTTGTAATTCATTTCTACCTGGTAGTCTAGCGGCATTCTTTTGGCAAAAAAACCAAAGTCTCTTTCAACAGCAAGCTTGTATTGAAACTTCAAAAGTGCAAAAGACGCTTTAGAGATGTAAATTTTCCCTATGTAAATCGGGTATTTATTTTTCCTGGATTGATCAATGCTGAATTTGTCATTGGGTGATTTTGGATAAAAGGAAATTGCATAACACAATTCATCAGCTATAAACTCATCGGACTCAAGTTTAAATTTGTATTTTTTTAATAAAGAGGGGTTAAAGAAATCATATTGATACTTGATCTTATCAAAGGCAAATAAGATGAGGGGGTCTCCTACCAGAGTTGTTTGTATACCGTATTTACTAAGGTCATCCGAATGCCTGGAAGCAACAATGGTCTGTTGGTCTCCTTTTGTATTGAAGTCTTTAAGAAGGAGTCTAAAAAAACGATTTCCTTCTAGTTCAAATGCATAGGTCTCATCATAAAACCAGTCTTCCCAGATCTTTCGATCAAGCTTCTTTTGAGGATAGCCAGTGTAATGGGTTTTCACAAAAGCTTCATTTAATTGAATGTAGTTTCCATTTTCATTCACTGTCTCCCGATAAAGTGAGTTAAAGATAACAGCCTGATTATGATAGTTTTTAGAACTATTTTTAATAGCCATTTTTATGACCTTTTCTGGTTTGGGAGGTTTCTCATATTTTACGACAACTTCTGAAAGAGTTTGGACAGATGGTGTCAGTTGTAGCGCAATCAAGCCTTTGACCTTGCTCCTTGAGTAAGTCCAAATTTGATCATCATACCCAATGTAAGAAACAATCACAGTATCTGTTTCCAAAAGCTCATTAGCTTTAAAATAAGCATACCCTTGCATATTGGACGATGCACCAATTCCCGAATTCCTGAAGAGTATATTGGCATATGGTAAAGGTTCATTGGTTTTGATATCAGTAACTAGGATTTCCAGGTTCTGACTAAACGAAAAAACAGGTAATATGACGAATAGGAGGTAGAAATATTTCATGAGGATTTTTAGATCAAACGGAGAAGTTAAAGTTTTAGTCTATCTTAAAAGCAGCGGATGAATTCAAAATCGTACCTTATAGTAAAGAAGTTGTTTAAAAACTAAATGGTACACTATGAAAAACGGTAAACTCCTCTTTAAATTCTCAATTGTATTACTTTGGATGCTATCTTCCTGTAACTCTATTGAAATCACAGAGGAACAACGCGAGCAAAT
>JBCBCD010000955.1:0-3123 GCA_038530915.1 Bacteroidota bacterium | reverse complement strand
ATGGAAGCACAGTAGAACACATTGTATATACCGATGGTGATGAAGGAACGGTAGTAGAACATTTTAGAATAACAGGTGGTGGACACACTTGGCCAGATGAAAATACCAATGCACCAAATGTAAATAGATATATAAATGGCTGCGAGGAAATTTGGAAATTTTTCTCCCGATTCGACATAGATGGAGCTATTAATTTTACAACCGCAGTTGAAACCATTATAAATACTGTAGATATTAAAGTCTATCCCAATCCAACACACGATTACATTCACATTCAGGCTGAAAAAGCTGTTCCAGATGTAACAATTATCAATGCGACAGGTCAGGAGTTTGTCCTTCCTGTTAGTTCAGTCAATTCACAATGCCAAGTAAATGTGAGTAGTCTTACGTCAGGCTTGTACTTCATTTTTGGAACAACTGATTTGGGTACTTTCCAATCAAGCTTTATTAAGCGGTAACTTGGAATTGGGAAAACCCAAAAATTTTCTTTTCTTTTTACATAGCTCGTATTCATACAATTCCTACTGGGTAATTGTATGAATACGAGCTACATACTAACTTTAGTTAGGCTTGAAATTGAATTAAAATGAATCACTTATTGAAGCTATTATTTTCTCTTTTGATTGCCTTGAATTATAACAATATAATAGGTCAAGTCACCTATACTTATCCTAATCCACCTTTTGATGGAGAATTAGTAGAAGCAGGTTATTGGGATACGATACCAAAGATACTTTCAGCGGGTGTTGGCTTTTGTGGCGAATAACACTCCCACGCTCGACCAAAACTCCGTGCAACAAGCAGGAGGCGCATGGCTAACCGATATTACCTGTGGCACAGTATTACTTCCTCATTACTAAGGAAGATCTTACTAAGATGTTTTTCATGATTTTAAATTATTTACTCCTGACGAATTATATCCACAAAATAAGCACCGCTAGGCTTGCCGTCTCCTCGCTGGCCATCAAACCAGCATTCGATCATTTGTGTGCCAGATTTTTCGATAACCAATTCAATGGTTACCGATTCAGCCGTCTCTTCAATAATACTTGTTGTTAAATCTTTATTCACCTTTAGCTTGGCAGTACCAGGGTTAATCATTTTAAGGTATGGAGGTGTGGAGAATGTACCTTTTTTTAGCACAAATTGATACTTACCTGGGGATTCAAAATTGATTTTCCATTGCCCAAGTAAAGGCACTAATTCAGGATTTTGCGAGGATTCATCCAACAAGAGTTTTTCTAATCCAGATTGAAGATAAAATTTGGTTTCAAACCACTTTTGTGCCTCTGGATACACCTTTGAATCGTAATAGTGTAACGCACTCATGGTGATTGCTTTACCTATGTCCTGACCAACCGGATATGCTTTGTAAACCCTAAGCTCTTCCAGGTTTTCTGATGTTTTGTCCCACCATTGGTCATAGACTTGTTTGAGTTCATTAGCAACAGGTTTATTTTCTGCCATGATATTGATTTGTTCTCCAATATCATTTTCTAGATCATACAATTCATTGCCATTAGCCAAGCGATAATTTTGGGACCGAATGGATGTGTTTTCGTATTGTCTCAACGGCTCATTAGGTGGCCAAAAACCTTGATAGACGATATGTGTTCTAAAACCATAGTCGACCTTTTTTCCTTTTAAAAGAGGCGCGAGACTTTTGCCTTCTATGGACGCCCATTCTTCACCTTGTACCAATGGAATATTCAACAATTCAGAAAAAGTTGGTAAAAGATCGTAATGCATCGCTAGCTGTTTGGTTTCATCTCCTGACTTAAATCCTGTCGGCCAATGGAAGAAAGCTGCTGCACGACTCCCTCCTTCGTAAATGGATGTTTTGAAGCCTCGGAGTTTATTCGAGTGAATCCCACCCATGGTAGTACCATTATCCGTCAGGAAAACTAAGATGGTATTATCGGCAATTCCTTTCTCCTTTAAAAAGGCTCTCAAGCGACCTAAATTATCATCAAGGTTGGTGATCATCCCATAAAAAGAAGCCTGCCGATCTTTGAGTCCCTTGGCCAAATATGGACGCTTATATGCATCTGGAGCTTGAAAGGGTGAGTGTGCCGCATTGGTTGATAAATAGCAGAAAAAAGGTTCATCAGCAGTTGATTTCTGATCCATCCAGGACATAGCCTGATCAAAAAGAATATCCGTGCTGTAGCCCTCATATTTTTTCCAGTTGTCACCATCATTCAAATAGGGATCAAAATTTGTATTTCCCCAATAATCTTGCACTTGTCCAATGGCGCCCCCTCCAATCAATAATTGTTCATCAAAACCTTTATCAATGGGACGAAAAGGATAATATTCCCCTAAATGCCATTTGCCAAAAATTGCAGTACGATATCCCCCATGTTTGAACAGTTGTGGCAAGGTCTGCTCATTAGGTTCAATCCTGCGACCAATCACTTTATTTCGACCTGTCAATAAAGAAGCTCGGGTAGGTTGACATAAAGGACTTACAAAAAATTGAGTAAATCGAGTACTCTCACGACCAAGCTGGTCAATATTAGGAGTGTTTACAATTTCATTGCCATGCAAACCGATGTCTTCATACCCCTGATCATCGGTTAATATAATAATTACATTGGGTTGCGTTTTTTCAGCTTGACTGTTAGTGCACCCAAAAAGTGTGATGGTAGCTACGGCCGCTAATAACATTATTGACCTAAGGAAATAAAAATGAGTCATAAAAGGTAAATTATTGATGCCCCCCAAAATGCTTTTCGGTTAACTTATACATTGCTTCTTTACTGGTATCCATGTCCAAGGTTTCCTGATGATTTTTAATATCCTGTTTCATCTCCTCAATAATGGCTGCATACTTCTTTTTATCGATCAGGTTTTTCAATTCTTGAGGATCTTTTTTTAAATCATAAAACTCCCATACATCCATCTTATAATAAAAGTGAATGAGTTTGTAGCGATTGTTGCGAATGCCGTAGTGAGGCTTTACATGATGCCAAAGCGGGTACTCGTAGTAGTGATAATAGTAGCTGTCTCTCCAGTCTGATGAAGTTTCTCCTCTAAGTATGGAAGCAAAACTTTCACCCTGTACCTCATCAGGAGATCCTATCCCTGCCAAGTCCAGTAAGGTTGGAGCAAAATCAGTAT
>JBCBCD010000954.1:0-3126 GCA_038530915.1 Bacteroidota bacterium | reverse complement strand
GTAAGCGTTTAAAGGTGCCCCCTTTAAGCGCTTACACGTTTAAATCCTTAAACTTTACGCTCAAATTCTTCTCTGGTAATTAACCATCGCCAGATTTTGCCTTCATGAGAAGGAAACAACTCTCCTTTTTTTCTAAATCTACATTTTCTTAATACATGTACGGATGCATTTTCTTCGGCCAAAGTATGGGCTTGAATATTGTTTACTTCTGACTTACTAAATGCAAACTCAATCAACATCCCAGCCATTTCTGTAGCAAAACCTTTATTCCTATAGGTTGGTGCAATGGCATACCCAATTTCGACCAAGCCATTTTCATCAGGCTTGCCTTTAAAGCCTCCATTTCCAATGATGATATTGTCTTGATTGTGTTTTACGATATACGACCACCATTTCACTTCTTCAGGATGCTTTTCGATTTTATCTTTCACATATCGAAATACATCCAGGCCAAACTCGCTCCAATTGGTTGCAACATCCGCACTTAAGAATTCACCCAGTTTATCCTTGCCCCCTAAAATCGCTTCAATGACAGCTTCATCACAATTAATGAGGGACAACTTTTCATTTTCTAGTTTAAACATCTCTTCTTATTCTACCGCTTGAAACACCATATCAAATTGGCTTTCAACATTAAATGGAGAAGTAAAAGCCAGAAAAAATACAATCTCCATCTTAAACTCATCGCGCAATAAATTTCGCCTTGCATTTTTTAAAGTAGGTAGTAAATTAACCTCCTCGCCAGCTCGGTTTTCTATTCTATCTATAAAGAAAACCTCATCAGCAACGGTACAAGGATTCGTTCCTGCATCACAAACTCGCACTGAAATCTCCCGAACAAAATCATAATCATTGCCATCCAATGATCTCATTGTAGCAGAAAAAGGGTTTATAGCTATAATACGAGCTGTATCTACCATACTATCGGACAAATAAAAATCAATATTAGAAATGACTTGGCGTTCGACCACCCTGGGCAATCCGGCGCTTAATCCTGCAGGTATTACAAAACGAGTATTGGGATAAACCATATCAAAAAGTCTTTCTCCACTTTCTCTTGTACACCCCATTAGAAACGACATTACCATGAGCAACAAGAGAACTTTCAGTCTAACATACATAGCTTAAGTTTTTTCTCTCTTTATAAAGAAGGTTTCAAATAAATTTAATTTTTACAAATTATCTATCATTCTCCTAAAAAGAAATCATTAATTTTAACAGAACTCTAAATAAATTTAATTTTTACCAGACAATACTTAAATACGATCAAGAATCCTACCATCATAACGCTGGGTATTCAGAGAAAGTGTTCTATGTATTGGTATAATTATTGACAATGGGCGAACAAAAAGTATCACTGGCAGCGGGCAATGCGCAAATGCATGTATTCGTAAGGAATTTACTAAAAGATGTAGAAGCCCTCGAGTACATGTTAGAAAATGATTGGTTTGAAAAAGATACCTTAAGGATAGGTGCTGAGCAAGAACTGTGTATGGTTGATAAAAAGACCTTGAAGCCTGCCACCATTGCTATGGAAGTGTTAGATAAAATGAATGGTCACGCCTGGGCCGAGACTGAATTGGCAAAATTCAATTTGGAAGTCAATCTTACCCCACAGGTTTTTGAAGGTGATTGTTTGAGCAAGATGGCGGAAGAAACAAAAAAATGTCTGGATAAAGTAAGATCTGTTGTCAATGAGCTCGGTGCAGAAATCATCCTAACAGGAATACTTCCCACACTAAGAAAGTTTGACCTGGAATTGCACAACCTCACCCCTAAAAAGAGATACAAAGCACTCATCGAGGCCATCAATTCTGAATTAATAGGCAATGCCTATGAATTGAGGATGCAGGGCATAGATGAGCTGTTGGTAAAACATGACTCTCCTCTGCTTGAGGCATGTAATACAAGTTTTCAGGTGCATCTACAGATACATCCGGACCATTTTGTACAGTATTACAATATAGCCCAGGCCTTAGCTGCACCAACTATGGCTATTGCTGCCAACTCTCCTATTGTCTTTGGAAAAAGACTTTGGCATGAGAGTAGGATCGCACTTTTCCAACAAGCTCTGGATATACGTACCACGCATAACCACATGCGGGAAAGAAGTCCAAGAGTAAGCTTTGGTAAGAATTGGCTGGACAAATCCATCTTAGAGATTTACAAAGAAGATATTGCCCGCTTCCGTGCTTTATTGAGCGCAGATGTTCAGGAGGACTCCCTGGAAATGATACAAAATGGGAAAGCTCCTAAATTACGTGCTTTGCAAGTTCATAATTCAACTGTATATCGTTGGAACAGGCCTTGCTATGGCATTAGTGACAATGGTATGCCTCATTTGAGAATTGAAAACAGGGTTTTACCCGCAGGACCAAGTATAGAAGACGAGATGGCCAATGCAGCCTTATGGCTGGGTGCAATGGAAGGTATGGCCCATGAAGTGGGTGATGTCAGGCATAAAATGGGCTGGGAAGATGTACGAGACAATTTTGGAAAGGCTGCACAATATGGTATCGATTCTAAGTTTACCTGGTTCAAAGATCAAAAAATCTCCGCTTGTGATTTGGTCTTAGAGCAATTGATCCCCATTGCTCGTAAAGGCCTTGAAAAAAGAAAGGTCAAAAAAGATGATATAGATAAGTATTTAGGGATCATCGAAGAACGTGCTAAAAATCATATGAACGGTTCGAGATGGAAACTCAGAGCTTTCAGCAAGTTGCAGAAAGAAGTAGGAACCGATGAAGCACTCAGTGTATTAACTCATAGCATTATAAAGAACCAAAAAAATTCTAAACCTGTGCACACCTGGAAAATGCCCAAAGCAGTAGACCTGGATGATTACCATCCATCAAAGTTGAAAGTCGAAGAGTTTATGGATACGGATCTATTAACCGTTCAAATGGATGCTGTTATCGAATTGGTAGCAGAAATTATGGATTGGAGAGATTTGAAATATGTCCCGGTAGAAGATTCTAAAGGCAACCTTTGTGGGATGATCTCTTCCACTCTTTTATTGAGGCATTTTGCAAAAAAAGATCGCCAACTCAATTATACGGCTACTACCGTCAAGGACATTATGATCAAAGATCCTTTGACCATTGCGCCTAATGCTAATATTGTTGA
>JBCBCD010000953.1:0-3127 GCA_038530915.1 Bacteroidota bacterium | reverse complement strand
GTTTTGTAATTTTGTAACAACAAAACCATTATCCAGAATGAAAAAGATATTTTCTGTATTTGTACTTTGCTTAGCTGTATCATTTGTTTTTGCTCAAACTTCTAAAATTGAGAAGGCAGAGACAGCAAAATCTGAAATGAAAGAAGCAGTAGAAGGACCTCAAATGACTTTTGAGGCAAAAACGGTTGATTATGGTACAATTGAACAAGGTGCTGACCCTTATCGCGTATTCAAATTCAAAAATACAGGTAATGCTCCTTTGGTTATCTTAAATGCAAAAGGAAGCTGTGGTTGTACAGTTCCTAATTATGACAGAGAACCTGTAGCTCCTGGTGATGAAGGCGAAATTAAGGTTCGTTACGACACTAAGCGCATTGGTAAATTTACTAAGACAGTTACTTTGACTACTAATGTCGGTGAGCAAAAGATCATTTTGACGATCAAAGGTGAAGTAAAAACCAAGCCAGCTGAAAAGGAAGCACTTCCGGTTAAAGAAGGCAATCCTTTCAACAACAACTAGTACGTCAAATACTATCAAATGAGAAAAGCCCTGTGAAGCATCGCTTCACAGGGCTTTTCTCATGTAGTTAAACAAAAAAACCCTTGCTCAATCAAGCAAGGGCATCTAACCCAAACAAATAAACACAAAAACTACTTTAAAAGTATTACAATAATAACATCTTTTGATTGAAAAGACAATATAATGTATGCTTTTTGATTATGCTTTATAAACTCATCTCTCTCTTCTTTGTTATATTCACAAACCCAATAAGGAATTGCTTAATTTAAGTTTGTTGATTGTTTTTTAATATTTAAAGAATTGAAAAAGAGTTCATTGTGTGTCTTTAATGATTCTGTTGAACTCTTTATAAACTTAAGCAAGGCGATTGTTCTATTCCATAAGTATGATTAGCTTTATCACATTGTTATGGAATCATTTTGTTGACCAAGTTCAACAAATTCTATATGTAGGCTATAATAATGTCTACATATGGGTTTATAACTCTTTTTTTTATTAGATATTTTGCTTAAACAAAAAAAATATTCAGAATAGATGTTAATATTGCTATCACCGTCCAAATCTTTGGACTTTGAAAATGGCCATACCGCAGCTCATACCAAAATTCGTTTCCAAAAAGATACTCAGGAGTTGGTTGATTTGTTAAAAACAAAAAAAGCAACTTACCTAAAACAATTGATGGGAATCAGTGATAAACTGGCAGATTTGAATGTAGAACGTTACCAATCGTTCAAATTTCCCATGAATGAAAAAAATGCAAAACAAGCTGTTTTAGCATTCAAAGGTGATGTGTATACTGGCTTAGATGCTGAAAATTTATCTGATGAAGATTTAACTTTTGCTCAAGATCATTTGAGAATATTATCCGGTTTATATGGTGTACTCAGACCTCTGGACCTTATACAACCGTATCGTCTTGAAATGGGCATCAAACTCACAAATGCAAAAGGAAAGAACCTATACACCTTTTGGGGAAGTAAAATAGCGGATCTACTCAATGAAGATGCTCGTACAGACCAGTATAATACCATAATCAATCTGGCATCCAAAGAATACTTCAAAGCAGTGAATCAAAAGGTAATTGAGGCAAAAATTATAAATATAAACTTCAAAGAATTACGCGGAGATACCTATAAAATCATTTCCTTTAATGCCAAGAAGGCCAGAGGATTGATGAGCCGCTATATCATCCAAAACAGACTTACCGAACCGGAAGCTATTAAAGCTTTCAACCTGGATAACTATCTTTTCAATGATGAATTATCCACAGATACAGAATGGCTTTTTACAAGATAATATAAGAGTAAATCCAGATTTTTTTTGAAGTCCCGCAAGTAAGGAAATCAATCATTAATCTACCTCAAAAAGGGTATTTCATTATATTCAAATAACTTTATCTTTTTAGATTATTATTCTTCAAATATATATCTTAAATTCACCAAGGTATAAAAGCATTGAAGAGCTCACATGAAAGCTTACCATGCGCCAATACGACGACCAAACCATTGAATAAGAGTTTCTTATTATACTATCATTTTGATCTATATTTGTACAAATCAATAAATCTTATGAAGGCGAACTTTACAAAAGCTATTTTTACTACCTTATTGTCTTTAAGTCTGTTTTTCCAGGCTGATGCACAAGGTACTTCAGGGAATTTCCCTGATCCTGTCATTGATATGGCTGCTGCTACCTTTTATGTTGCTCCTTGTGAGGAGACCGCATCTTTCATTTATTCTGTATTGGTAACTGATACAGATGATGATGTTACTGATCGATTTAACTTATTACCTTCAGGCTCTTTGGCTGCATTCGAAGATGCAAGTGCATTTAAGGTCGAACCAAGAGGTGATTTTGCCAATTACAACGAATTTACTTTCGTAGATGTACCTCCCGGTGTTTATACATTTACGTACTTCCACTTTGATGTAGACGGTCCTGAGGTAGTACAACTTCAAAGTGGTCCGACCAATGCCTTTAAAGCATCAGCTACCATTACCGTAGTGGCTGCTCCGGCGGTGGATTTGGATGAGTTGTCTTGCAACGACGATGTAAACGTTACCTTAGGTAATGACTGTACTGCTGATGTTACCGCAGATATGGTATTGGAAGGGCAAAACATCTGTAAGGACGACTTCACTGTAATCGTTGATTACGGTATGGGTATGAAGACTAAAGATGAAATCACGGAATGTGGTAAGTTCAAATATGAAGTTTATACAGGAACTGACGAATCTACTACAGATTTCGTATGTTGGGGCTACATCACTGGTGAAGACAAAGATGCACCTAAATATGACAAAACTATTTATGATGCAACGATCACTTGCACTGATGTAGATTCTATCTTGAAGTATTCTGCTTCTGACCTTCAATTGAAAAAAGGAAAAGACGTTAATGGTGCAGATAGCTGCTTTTTTGCAGGTAAATCTTGGGATATCTTAGAAGATCAGGATAAATTCTATGTAAATGATATTTATGACAATTGTTCTGAGTTCTGCCACTTGTCCTTCGAAATCAATGATTTGTTGATGGAAGGTGATGTATGTGAGGGTTCTATGATCGTTCGTACGATCCGTGTTACGGATGAAAAAGGAAATACCTCTA
>JBCBCD010000952.1:861-3129 GCA_038530915.1 Bacteroidota bacterium | reverse complement strand
TACATTTGAAACCAGTAAACTAAAAGTTAGGGCAAGGACAAATTGTAATTTTGACATTTTATTGTTGTTAATTGATAAAATGAAAAGATCTGAATGGACCGTCTACTCAAAGCGGCCCATTCATTTTAAAAGAAATTAACCATCATAACCCGCTCGAAGGAATCATCGTGGTATAAATCCTTGAAAGAAGTCTTTGTTATCAATACGTATGTTGATTGTTTGGCTATTTTCAGCATTTGCCAATCTCAAACTAAGAAGACGTCAAATGGAATTGAAAACAAATGAAGTTTTCGCATCACAATTGATATTGCTTAATAGTTGAATAACTAATCTTTTCAATGCCAAAATGAAAGAAATTAAAAAATATGGATGGATTAAACAATGTGAATTGAACATATGGCAGAGTGAAATGAACCATTTCGCAAATGCTTCATAAATTCATCCTTTGGAGTGGTTGCTTCAAAGTGGGCATCAATTATTTTGAAGGCAATTCTGTTAAAGAGGAAATTATACATTTCATATTTTTCAGTATTTTAGGTACACAAAGTAACTTCAACCAAAATCTGAAACCTATGAAAATACTGAAATACCTTTTATTTGCTATTCTTGCCATTGTTGTTCTATTCTTTGGAATCGGAATACTCAAACCTACCATTAAGTACGGCCACGAAATAACAGTAGATAAACCTATCAAAGAGGCTTGGGCCATTGCTAAAGACGAATCTAAATATGATCAGTGGTTGAAAGGATATAAAGGAATGGAATTAATTGAAGGAGAGCAAGATGAACCAGGCAGTAAATACAAGGTAACAGTTGAACCAGGAGATGGCCAGCCTGAATTTGAAATGATTCAGACCATTGTCGAAATAAAAGATTATGAAAAAGCACATTTGCACTACGATAATGATTTTATGGTCGTGGATCAAATCATGAACTACTCAATGTCTGATGGACAAACTATAATTTCATCTCAAGCCACTGTTATACCAAAAGGAATCGTATTTAAATCTATGTTTGGAATGATGGAAATCTTGTTTGGTTCTTTTACTGCCCAGGAAAAGGAGAATATGGAAAAACTCAAAATATTAATTGAAGAAAACACAGATGTTTATTTTTCTGCTCCAACACAGATGGATAAGGAATCCACAAATGAAGAAGAATATACAACAGTACGGAATAGATTTTGAAGTTATAAAGTAGTTTGTCTAAATGATAGTAGTGAGTATGTATATGTTAGAGAAATTGATATTATCATGGAATAAATACGATTATGAAAACAAGTGTAACGCTCTTGATCTTTTACATCCTTATTCTCTTATGCAATGGCTGTAGCCCTTACAAAAAACTTGAGAAAACTGACCACTTACCTACTGAATATCAAGGATTTTTTGAGGATGATTATGGTATAAGCTATCAAATTGATCAGGAGGTTTTTCGATTATTGCCCAATGATGTGTATCATATTATTTCTTGGAATCCGCAACAGTCATATTTACTGGTACAAAATGACACTAGCAATACTTACGCCCCGGGGCTTTTTGGCAAAATTGATATCATGGATTTTCAAGGCATGGAGCCCTATGAATGGGGTTTTTGTTTGATTGCTTACGAAGCCAAAAACTTACAAGCAGCTATTCAAGCCTCATCTGATAGGAATAATCCGAAAGTTGGTTGCAATGGTTTTCCGTTTACAAGAATGAAGCGGAAGGAATAGAGGGAATCCCCCCAAGGGCCTTTTCCTTTAGTAGATTTGACATATCCATTATTGTGCCGATCAAGTCTTTGCTGAAGATCCTGAGTTTGGCCGATATAAAATTTATTGGAAGATTCAGACAATAAGATGTATAAAGTACAAGTCATAACCAATGAAATGATTAGAAAAAAAGAGATGGATTGAGAAGAAAGTTGCTTTTGAGAGCTAAGCTTCGTCAGAAGGGTGCCCAACCGGAATTGAATGCCGAAAGGGTCGAATTCAGAGAATTCGCTTCCTTTCGAGCATCCACGTATTTTATACAAATCAAAGATTTGTTAAAATACGGGACCGTCTACCTGTGGAATCACAATCATCAAATAAAAGCTTGTGGCAAGACGAAAGGCTTATATTGCTTGTTTATCGATCCACTTTAGAATTCTTTTCCTGCTTTTCATATTTTTGAGTTTGCGTTCGAGCTTCATAGCTTGGGAGCGATTAGGCAACTCTATAGAAAAGAATACCCCCCAAGGGCCTTTTCCTTTAGTAGATTTGACATATCCATTATTGTGCCGATC
>JBCBCD010000952.1:0-761 GCA_038530915.1 Bacteroidota bacterium | reverse complement strand
GAAAGTTGCTTTTGAGAGCTAAGCTTCGTCAGAAGGGTGCCCAACCGGAATTGAACCGGCGACCTCTGGAACCACAATCCAGCGCTCTAACCAACTGAGCTATGGGCACCATATGAGCTTATTTGTAAAGCGATGCAAATTTAATACATCAATATGATAAAGTCAATATTTCCTGCCTTCTTTCTTTTGATGTTGGTAATGTTCCTTAATGGATGCCAACAAGAAGAAAGCAATTCTGACATCCACCTAAATATAGAATGTGAAAAAGACTCAGAAAGTTCCTTTGATACTTCATACGCCATTTACGCAATTGCTGCAATGAATCGAACCAAAATAGCAGTGGTTGATTCTTGTGCTAATGAAACCTTTGATAAAAGGTATTGGCTGGATGGCAATCCATTTGAATTGATCACAAGAGCGGAAAATGACAGATGGGCAATTTATCAAAGTGATGAAGGAGGAGAGCAACTCTTAGTTACTTATCAAGAAAATAAATTTGTATTTCATTGACGGAAAGAAACTAAAATAAAAAACCCCTCTCGAAATACTTCAAGAGAGGCTATCCCAAAAACCGATTAAACATTTACAATAATTCTTTACAGCATCTGCTGCATAATATTTTTTATGGGAGTATAACTGCTCGGTGTAATTAATTAACGCATTGTAAAAGTGAGGCTTTTTTTTCAAAATTAAAAAAAATAAATACGTGATTTCTTTAATGGTTTCTCTCGGATATTGACCACTCACCGCCCGATAGAAAC
>JBCBCD010000951.1:0-3134 GCA_038530915.1 Bacteroidota bacterium | reverse complement strand
CTCTTCAAAATAGTCCAAATCTATTTTTAAGAGTAATAGATACCGACTAACCAAAACAGATTTCATACAATACCTTAATTGCCCAGAATCATTATGGTTGTTAAAAAACAAACCTAATGTTTATAAGGAATTTAAGGGTGAGTTCTCTTTGTTCTTGGAAAAATTGATAGATGAAGGGTATGAAGTAGAGGAGTATGCGAAACTGCTTTTTGACAAAGGAGTTGATATACCTGAAACAGCGAACCTCGAACACACTGAAAAAGCACTTTCCTCAGAAAATAACGTATTTTTTCAGCCCTCATTTCTAACCACCAAGGGTGTCTTTGCAAGAGTAGATATTTTGGAAAGGTTGCCCGATGGCAGTTTTCATATCTATGAGATAAAATCATCCACCAGTATTAAAACATCTGGTAAGCATAACCATCTAAAAGATGCGTGTTTTCAAAAGTATGTGTTACAAGAATGTGATTATCCAGTATCTAAGGTATCTATTATTAACCTAAACAGAGACTATATAAGGTTGGGAGAAATCACGGTAAATGAATTGCTGAATATTACTGATATTACAGAAGAATTGAAAGTTCTCTACTCTACCGTAGCTAAAGAAATTAATGCTGCCGCAACCTTTATTAATAAGGTGGATACTAGTACCATTGATTGCCCTTGTAGATATAAAACGAGAAGCAACCACGGTGACTGTTTCAGTTATTTTAATGAAGACATTCCTGAGCATTCAATTTATGAGATTAATAGGATTTCGGCAAAGAAGGTAACGGAGCTGGTTGAGCAAGGAAATATGGCCATCATAGATATTCCTCCGGATTTTGAGCTGAATACCAAACAACGAACCCAAGTGGAATCTGTAAAACAGGAAAAGGCACTTATCGATAAATCCGCAATTAAATCAACACTTTCAAAACTACAATACCCCTTACATTTTTTGGATTATGAATCCTATGCTAGTGCTATTCCTAAAGTGGACTTACTGAGCCCGCATAAACATTTGGTGTTTCAAGTTTCTATTCACTCGCTAGGCGAAGACGGTAGTCTGACCCATTTCGAGTGGTTGGGAGATTCCATGGTATTACCTTCGGATATGCTTTCAAAAATGCAGGAATTTACTGGACAGTACGGTACTTTCATTTCTTGGAATGCACCCTTTGAAGTTGGACGCAACAAAGACATGATAGAATGGTTGCCCGAGTATACGCCCTACCTCGATTACATGAACAACCATATGTTCGATTTGATGGATATATTCAAGGAGAATTATGTGGATTACCGTTTTCGTGGTTCTACCTCAATTAAAAAAGTGCTGCGTATTTTATGCCCACAATTCTCATACTCTGATTTGGAAGTGCAAGATGGGACCACGGCATTGGACACTTGGGGCAGAATGGTTTCTGACCCTAATTTTGATGAAGATATTGAGCAAACCAGAAAAAATCTGTTAGCATATTGCAAGTTGGATACCTTGGCCATGGTAGAGATTTATACTACTCTTTTAAAATTAAATTAAGCATTGAATTTATACTTATTTATTTCTGAAGGGAATATATTTTCAATTTTTATTTAAAAAATATTTCTATCAGGAATATTTTTTACTATATTCGCAATGTAGTTCTTTGAAATGTTTGTTTTAGTGAACCCAAGAGTTTCTTGAAACTATTGAAGAGGATTTAATCCTCCACCCTTTTCGGGTATTCATTGCGGCATCACGAGTTCGAAAGAAAGGTAGACAGGTATACCCCTTGAAGGCCATTCCCACGGAGCTAGACTGATTGCAAGCCATGATTAAGTTGCTTTAAAAGGCTTATTTCGTTTTTCACAAAGTTTTAATTAAGGCAGGAATTAGAGAAGTGTAGTAGAACGGTATCCTACATGGGTTCACGCCGCTAAATAGGCAGGAAGCATAGTGCTCCCGAGTTTATTTATTAATTAGATCTATTTAAGATGAAAAACAAACACAGAGTCGACCAACTCCGTAAAAAGATTCGGTCGCTACTCGCAAAGAGCGGGTACCAGTTCTCGGAAAAGGATAAAGCTCTATTGGAAGCAATTCTAATTGAGTTGGAAGAGATTTTAGACGATGGGAAAGACCTTAGTCCAGACCAAACTTTAAAAACACTCTCCCTGCTATTAAGATTTCTGAAATTCTTTGGAATCGATGATATCACAAAGTTATTCTAATTCCACACTTCTCATTTCTTCAAACTACGCTATTGTTATGAATATAGGCAGCGCTATCAAAAATTTAAGAAAACAGAAAGGCTTTAAGCAAACTGAGTTTGCTGATAAATGTGGCCTTTCTCAATCTTACCTTTCATCCATTGAGAAAGGTAGGAAGGAACCAACGCTTTCAATATTAAAACAAATAGCCAATGCGCTGGCAATTCCAACTCCAGTATTGGTTTTTTTTGCGATGGATTTAGAGGATGTAGCTGCTACCAAAAGGGATGCTTATAAATTATTAGAGCCTTCTCTAAAAGCGATGATGAACGATGTTTTCATTTCTCAATAAGGCTTAAAATGAAAAAAAGAGTAAAGGACTTTGCTTTTGCACTTAAAATTAAACCCGAGCTATTGAAGAGCCTGGCCGATAAGCTCGATTCAAATGAAAGCTCTCTTTACCGCAACTGGGACGAACCCAAAACTGATGAAAAAGGTAATCCAAAATATATTGATGGTGTGCTCCAAACACGACCAATTAATGCCCCAATTAAAAAGCTAAAATTTGTTCAATCACGCATATTGAATAACATTTTATACAAAATAAAATTACCGTCGTATTTTTTTGGCGGAATAAAAAATAAAGATGCTGTTAAGAATGCCCGTCATCATCAAGGGAATAAATTTTTCTTTCTGACTGATCTTAAAGACTTTTATCCTTCAGTAAGCTTCAGAAGTGTTGAAGCTGCGCTTCGAAAAGAAGGTTTTTACCCCGATGTTGCTAGATTAATTACTCGTTTATCAACCAAGGAAGGAAAAATACCTCAGGGGTGTCCAACTTCTTCATATTTGGCCTCATTAGTTGTATTCCATAGTTGTTCAGATCTTTTTGAGAGTTATATAAATAGAGGTCTAAAAGTATCCATTTATGTAGATGATATAACAATATCTGGCCCCTTCGATTT
>JBCBCD010000950.1:0-3134 GCA_038530915.1 Bacteroidota bacterium | reverse complement strand
GTAAATTCTCCTTTTCCTTGTCCTTCTTCAATCTTAATATTGCGAGTGGCTAAAATATTATTATCCGGATCAATAAGTTCTACATATACTGCATTGCTCATAGCATTGGGCGTATTTAGCCTGCTCTCCACTAGGTAAGTAGAAAACCAGATGGTTTCCCCTTTAGCATAGTGGGGTTTATCTGTATGTAGATAGACTTTTTCTTGTGGATAAAGTGAGGTATACTTAACCAGTTGATTTTTGGCTTTCTCCAACCAATCGTTGTTTACGTAATGGCTTGCAGAGAGCATTAAAACAACTAAGGAAATGCTTAACAGTAGGTATTTCTTCTTCATTTGTCGGTGATTAGTTTAGTCTTAAAAGGTATTTTAATCATTTAAAGGGATTCATGCACTTTTATTAGACGCAAAAAAGTCCGTTTTTTTCCCACAAGATTATTTTTTTAACAACCTTTCTGGAAATGATGAGTTTGCATAAGAAATTGTCTAAGAAAAATGATGTATGGAGAGGTCTGCTCTAATCAATAAGGCGGAGACATGGTTTAATGACAAAAACTGGAAACCTTTTCCATTTCAGTTGGAAACTTGGCATGCCCATCTTGATGGTGCTCATGGCTTAGTTAATGCTCCAACAGGTAGTGGAAAGACGTATTCTTTGATCATTCCAATCCTTTTGGATTTTATTAAAAACAACCCTGACGATTATACAAAAGGAGACAATGGCTTACAAGCTATTTGGATTACTCCCATTCGTGCTTTGACTAAAGAAATCAAAGCTGCTTCTGAGCGAGCCATAGAAGGCTTGGGGTTGAATTGGAAAGTTAGCGTTCGTTCGGGTGATACTTCTTCCAATGATAGAGCCAAACAAAAAAAGAAGCCCCCTGAAATATTAATTACTACTCCTGAAAGTTTGCACTTATTATTGGCTTCAAAAGGCTATGAAAAGTTCTTTAAGCATTTGAAGACAATGGTCGTTGATGAGTGGCATGAACTAATAGGTTCAAAAAGAGGTGTACAAATGGAGCTGGCCTTATCAAGACTGAAAGGCTTTCTGCCAGATCTGAAAGTATGGGGTATATCAGCAACCATTGGTAATATGGACGAGGCCATAGAGGTACTTATGGGGAAAGATTATGGTAATTGTAAAATCATAAAAGCGGATATACAAAAGGAAATAGTAGTAGAATCAGTATTGCCGGATGAAATTGAAACCTTTCCTTGGGCTGGCCATTTAGGGGTAAAGTTGGTCCATAATGTGCTTCCTATCATTGAAAATAGCAGCAGTACCTTGGTTTTTACCAATACAAGAGCTCAATGCGAGATTTGGTACAGAAATATACTGGAAGCAAACTCAGACCTAGCAGGTACCATAGCCATGCATCATGGGTCAATTTCAAGAGAACTGAGGGATTGGGTAGAGAATGCTTTGCATGACGGTATTTTAAAAGTGGTAGTTTGCACATCTAGCTTAGACCTGGGAGTCGATTTTCGACCTGTTGAAACAATCATACAAATTGGTAGTTCTAAAGGGGTTTCTCGATTTATACAACGGGCAGGACGTAGTGGACACCAACCGGGAGCCACTAGCAAGATTTATTTTGTGCCGACCCACTCTATGGAGTTAATTGAAGGGGCAGCACTGCGGCAAGCGGTTTTAGAAAAAAAGCTGGAAAATAGATTGCCCTATATCCGTTCGTTTGATGTGCTGGTACAATATCTGGTCACTTTAGCTGTTTCTGATGGCTTTGATCCAAATTTGATTTACCAGGAAGTCATACAAACCTTTTCATACTCCAGTATTTCGATAGATGAGTGGAATTGGGTGTTGAGTTTTATTACAACGGGAGGAAGTAGTCTTGGAGCATATGATGAATACAAAAAAGTTGAAATCGAAGAAGGTAAGTACAAAGTAAACAGCCGCCGCATTGCTATGCGTCACCGACTATCTATAGGAACAATTGTGAGTGATGCCAATCTTTGGGTTACATGGGTGAGTGGAGGCAAGATCGGAACGATCGAAGAATGGTTTATTGCTCAACTAAAACCGGGAGATGTTTTTTGGTTTGCAGGAAGGAGTTTGGAACTGGTTAGGCTGAAGGATATGACGGTGCAGGTGAAAAAATCAAAACGAAAGACAGGACGTGTTCCGGCTTGGTTGGGAGGAAAGCTTCCCATGTCATCTCAACTTTCTTATGTATTGAGGCATAAGATGGATGAAATCATTAGCAAGGACCATAATGATATTGAACTACAGGTACTAGAACCTCTAATTGATGTTCAGAGTGAACGATCAGCTATTCCGGCCAGTGACCAATTGCTAATAGAGTATTTCAAAAGTCGAGAAGGCCATCACTTAGTTATCTATCCTTTTGAAGGCCATTCTGTTCATGAAGGGATGGGAGCTTTGATAGCGTACCGAATTTCACAGCTTACGCCCATCACCTTTTCGATAGCAATGAATGATTATGGATTTGAACTGCTTTCAGACTTGCCTATTCCTATAGAAGAAGCCTTGGAGAATGGACTTTTTTCCACAAAACAGCTTTCAAGAGATATTCAGGCGAGTATTAATGCAGCAGAATTGGCGAAAAGAAGGTTTAGAGATATAGCAGGCATTGCAGGTTTGGTATTCAAAGGTTTTCCTGGTAAACAAAAAAAAGATAGGCATTTACAATCCTCTTCACAGTTGTTTTTTGAAGTATTTACCGATTATGAACCCGATAATTTACTGCTGATGCAAGCTTATGATGAGGTGATGACTTTTCAATTAGAAGAAGCTCGTTTAAGGCAAGTATTACAACGAATCAACTTACAAGAAATATTATTGAAAAAACCTGACAAGGCAACTCCCTTTTCTTTCCCAATCATAGTGGACCGATTGAGAGGTAAATTGACATCTGAGAAACTAGAAGATAGAATTAAAAAAATGCGTTTACAGCTGGTAAGAGGCTAATACTGCTTAATTACTCATATATTGTAAGTAGTTAATAGAATTAGACTCGAAAAAACGGAAAATGTTTAGCGTTTAGATATGAAGTTGTTTAAAGTTATCTGCCGTCAGTGAGCGCAAAGGCTTGTGAATACTGACGAAGCTCATTTTGAGTTTCGTAGCCATAGCTACAAAACGAAAAATAG
>JBCBCD010000949.1:0-3137 GCA_038530915.1 Bacteroidota bacterium | reverse complement strand
ACTATCAAATCGCCTTTGGATAATGATAGGGTGGTTGAAGATGATTAGAGTAGACTCATCACCTCACGGCGTGAGGTGATGAGTCTACTCTCAATTTATAAGAGCCAATTGTCAGACAAATCTAAGAATCAATTTCAGACTCATTTGATTAAATTCGACCACAACATTCATTTTAAAATGTTGTTAGGGAAGTACTTATTCAAAATGTATTATATAGCTATATGGAAGTTGGAATAATAGGTTGTGGCATAGCAGGTTTGGCTTCTTCGATTCGAATGGCTGCTAAAGGTCATCAGGTTACTGTATTTGAGGCCAATGATTATCCGGGGGGAAAATTATCACAATTTGAAATTAATGGCTATCGTTTTGATGCTGGACCTTCATTATTTACCATGCCTCAATACGTTGAAGATTTATTCAAACTAGCGGGTGAAGATCCCAACGATCACTTTGAGTACATCAAATTGCCAAATGTCTGTAATTATTTTTGGGAAGATGGTACTCAGGTAAATGCTTTTGCAGATGCTAAAGCATTTGGAAAGGAGATCAACCAAAAACTGAATACACCTACTGATTCTCTTGAGCACATACTGGAAAATGCCAAGCTAAAATATGACTTAACCGGACATATCTTTCTTGAAAAATCATTGCATAAAACAAGTACCTGGTGGAATAAAGATGTAGGAAAAGCCTTGCTGAAACTTCATAAGTTAAACTTATTCAGCAATATGAATCAGGTGCACAGCAAATATTTCAAAGAACCAAAGGTTGTACAACTCTTTAATAGGTTTGCTACTTATAATGGTTCGAATCCTTACAAAGCACCTGGTTTGTTGAGTATGATTCCTTATTTTGAGCATAAGATTGGTGCTTACTTTCCTAAGGAAGGGATGTACTCCATAACTGAAAGTTTGTATCACCTGGCTCAAAGACTGGGAGTGACGTTCAAGTTCAATCAGAAGGTGGATGAGATCGTGGTTGAAAAAAAGAGCGCTCAAGCCATAAAAATAGGTGATGAACTTCATTCTTTTGATACCATTATTAGCAATATGGATGTGTTTTTTACCTACAAGCAACTTCTCAAAAACCAGAAACAACCACGTCTTATATTGAAACAGCAGAAGTCCACTTCTGCACTCATCTTTTACTGGGGAATCAAAAAGCAATTTCCCGAATTGGACTTACACAATATCCTATTTAGTAATAATTATAAGGAAGAATTCAGTTTATTGGAGAAAGGGCAAATAAGTAATGATCCAACCGTTTATATCAATATTTCACAGAAATATGCTGAAGGGGATGCACCGGAAGGATGCGAAAATTGGTTTACGATGATCAATGTACCTTTTGATTCGGGGCAAAATTGGGACCAGCTAATTGTTGAAGCTCGTAAAAACATCATCAATAAAGTCAATAGGATACTGGATGTTGACCTGGAAACACTAATAGAAACGGAAGTTTTAATGGATCCAAGAACCATACAACGCAAAACAAGTTCACATCTTGGAGCACTTTACGGCACCAGTTCGAATAATAGAATGGCAGCTTTTTTAAGGCATGCTAATTTTTCAAAGAGAATAAAAAATTTATATTTCTGTGGTGGAAGTGTACATCCCGGTGGAGGCATTCCGCTCTGCCTGATGTCTGCAAAAATCATTGATGACATTATCCATCCGAATTAAATAGAATAAATAGTGCGTACTTCATCAATTTCAACTTTATCGTCATTCACATGGCAAGCACTGTTACGCAATGAGACCATTGGAATTATTGTATTGGCTATTGTATATGCAGTAGGTATTACTGCTATCTCATTAAATATAAATGACAACTTCATCTACCTAACCCCTTATAATCTGCTTTTTTCTATCGGATTAGTGTTGTGGTTTCATCCAGAGTGGTCCATAAATAGAGTCATTTACCTGGCCATCTGTTTCTTCCTTGGTTATTTTTATGAAGTTGTAGGGGTTCAAACCGGTTTGATTTTTGGAAATTATGCTTACGGTGATGTCTTAGGTTTTAAAATTTGGGACACTCCGCCGCTTATCGGTGTCAATTGGTTGATGCTCGTTTATTGCAGTGGTATTATTGCTAATCATGTCTTTCCTAAACTTCCTTACTTCTTAAAAGCCATTTTTGCTGCAAGCTTAATGGTCGGCTTAGACTTCTTTATCGAACCCGTTGCCATAGCCTTTAACTTTTGGAATTGGGAAGGAGATGTCATTCCGATTCAAAATTACATTGGTTGGTTTATTATGGCATTAGTGCTAAGTTTTGGTTTTCAATTTATCTTCGGGAAAGACAGAAACAAAGTAGCTATCGCTCTGTTTATTCTACAATTGTTGTTTTTTATTGTGCTGGGAATTTAAATAATTTTTTGTGTAGGGTTTAGGGTGTAGCGTGTAGTGGGGCCACTATACGCTACACCCTAAACCTTACAATTAGCATAAAACTTTTAAAAAAAATATGGCTATTGTATTGCTTTACACATTCATTACTTTACTAACCATTTTCATAATGGAATTTGTGGCATGGTTTGCTCATAAATATGTCATGCACGGGTTTTTATGGATATGGCACGAAGATCACCATAAACCTCATTTTGAGAAGAAGGGATTTTTTGAAAAAAACGATTTGTTTTTTATGGTATTTGCCATTCCTTCTGCCTTGTCCTACATCATTGGTTTGTCAACACCCAATCTTTGGTTGCTTTTTGTGGGTATTGGAATATCCATATACGGCTTGATCTATTTTTTGATCCATGATGTCTACATCCACCGCCGTTTTAAATGGTTCAAACAATTGGACAGTAATTACAGCAGAGCTATTTTACGAGCTCATGGCGACCATCATGCTAAGCAAACCAAGGAAGATTGTGTCTCTTTTGGTCTATTGGTAGTCGATAAAAAATACTTCCTTAAGCGCAAAGAATGGCGTAATTCGTAATAAATGAATAAATTTAAGTTTTATGTGGCAAGCCACATAAAACTTAAATTTAATATTAGATTCATTCTCTTTGGAAAACAAACTAATAGACAGAATTGCTGATGCTTTCAACGTCCCTTCGCCAGAAGCGGAGAACATGGATGATTACTTAGACATCCTTTTACGTGAGATCAGGCAATGGAGCGAAGACC
>JBCBCD010000948.1:0-3139 GCA_038530915.1 Bacteroidota bacterium | reverse complement strand
TTTTGACAAAATCAGGATGGATGTCTTCAAAAAAGCGGATGAATTCATCCCATTCATTTTCTTGCTGTAGGTAGTAATCTATTTCTTTGGATAAATCCTTGATTTTAGCTGGATGGTTGAGGTTTTTGCGATTGGCGATGTTCTTGAGGGAATTGGAAAGATCCAGCAAGATTTTGTTCATCTGAGAAATATGGAGGCTGTACTTAGAAAGAGAAGCCGATTTGAGTTGTATTTCATGCTGCATGTTTTTCTCTTCTATGGCTTTTTTCTCAAGTTCAGCTTGCAAAGTTCTTTGTTCATATTCTTTTACTTTAAGTTGTCCTTTTCTTCTTCTTTGTAAAAAGAAAAAGGTAAGCGCCAAAATAATAGCCAGAGCAGTGAAAGAAAGGATCAATAACCTTTGGTTGGCAGCGTTGGCTCTGTCCTTTTCCTGTAGCAATTGTATTTGACTTTCTTTTTTATTGGAGTCGTAAATCGCTTGTAATTTGTTGATTTGATTGGTATTCTGTGCTTCCAGTCCCAGCTCTTTGTATCTTTCTACTTCTAACATGTACTCAAACGCCTTTTGATAATCACCCATTAAAGAATAGGTTTTGGAAAGGTCTTTATTGGCACTTTCCAGTTGGTGAAAATCTTGCGTTTCCTCAGCTAGTTTGAGTGCTTTTTGAGTCATCTGTATGGCCTCAGGGTAATTGTTTTGTTTTCTAAAGACATCACCCAGATTATTTAAAATGCTGATTTTTGCAGGACTATTTTGAGGGCCCAAATGTTCTAATGCAATATTGAAGTAGTTAAAAGCCAATTCAAACTGTGATAAATCTTCATAAATGCTGCCAATATTTTCATTGACTACAGAAATGCCGGCACTGTCTTTTATCGATTCAAAATATTTTAAGCTTTCCTTTTCATAGTTTAAAGCTTCGAGGTATTCACCGGTTTTCTCAAAGCAAGCACCCAATAATCCTTGTGCAGTTGCCTTACCATTTAAAAAGTTTAATTCATCTGATTGATTTAGGGCATCTCTAAAAAACTTCAGGGCCAAATCATAATCGTTTCGCTCCAGGTGGATCTTACCCATATTGATGTTTAATAGGATTTGAAGTGTATCCTGACTACTCTTTTGAATGTATTTGCTAGCTTGCTGGTATTGATCCATGGCTTCTGAGAGGATGCCGGATTCCAGGTAGTAATTGCCCAATTTAAAATGCTTACGAACCAAAAGCTTGGGCTGATCTTTCTTCTTGGTCAATTCAAGTTCTTGCTTCAAGCTTAGGAAAGTAGAGTCTGATTCTTGCGTAATAATCCAAGATGCTGAGAAAGTATCCACAGCTGCAGCCATTAACAAAAAACAGCTGAAGAAAATTCTTACTGGACTAATGCGCCTTGTCATGAATCCTTTCTTTGGTTTTATAAACAATAATAAGGAAGTTGATCTGCTTTGAAAAGAATAAGTAGTTAAGTTGATGGATTTGACCCAACTCTTAATATAGAGTTTACAGTCTAACAACGAAAAACGGGCCTATGAAAAAGCAATTCATTGTATTGATAATTAGCTTACTGAGTTTTTCATTAGCAGCTCAGGAAAAGCTCTCAAATGGAAATTTCTTTGAGTTAAGCATAAGAAAAGGCCAAATGCAATACAGCGATTTCCTAGAAAAACCTCCTATGTCAGCATTTGTAAATGATCCTTTGATTGACATCGCAGGTATAAGGCCGGAAAGGCCAGGAAATAGTTTTAGCATTCGTTTGAAATATGGTAAAGCCCTAAATAGTCGCTTGCATTGGCTGGTAGCATCTGCTTTTACTAATCGTGAAGAGCGAGCTATCTTTTTTTGTCATGTTTGTGATTATCATGCAGAACCTTATGTCTTCAAAGAAGTCCAATCACTGGATTTTGGAAGTGGTTTGCGTTATGCTTTGTTGGACTTTGGTAAACTGAACTTGTCAGCAGAAGGAATCATTCATGGATCCATAATCACCAATGTAAAAGAAAGTCGCCCTTATTGGGGCACTAATGTAAATTTGTTGTTGGCTTATCGTTGGTTTGGAGCGTTTCAAACGCATCTCAAGTATGGAAGAGGGTATGCTTTGGGTTATTATAGGTTGGGAGAAAGTAATCTTGCGGCGGGGTTACAATTCAACTTTTGAGATTACTTATCAATTATTGTAATTGCAATTCATTATCTCTCCACACTTGTTTATGTGTTGACATATGCTTATTTTATCAGACGAAAAGAATACCATACCCAATAAACTGATGCAAACAAAGTCCGAACAGACAAACAACCAACGTTCTTTTGCTAATGCCAATGAGGCAGAAGAACTTCAAAAAGAGGAATTGGGGCTCTCCAGGACTCCTCCTCCTTTAGAGTTTGCACCTCCACAAATCATTCAACCCAAGCGTTCTGATGTCATTCAGAAAAATGATATTGCATCGGGATATAGAATCATTAGAGATCAGGGGTTGGGTGCCAGCCTAAGAGAAATTTGGGACTATCTTACCGAAGATGATATAGATGATGCTCAGGATGTGATCGATAATATGGATACCGGACTGGATGGTGTCTCTACTGCTATTTCAGCTGCGATCATGATGTCAAGCGATCAAACTCGCATTGCACGTTTGAGAAGATTCAAGGGGGCTATAGATCGGATGCAAGGCTATACTTCAAGAGCTTTACAGGCCGGTGAAGTCTACAACAACCTTAGAACTTTTCGTGATTTGCTAGAAGGGATAGAAGACATGCCGGATAACATCACCGATGATCCCGAGGCTGCAGCAGATGCTTTTGGTCGCATTACCTCTTCTTTGGGGACGCTGGGTGGACTATTGCCAGATGGACCTTGGAGTGGCTATTTCGAATTCTTGAGTGGTTCCAGAGATTTCTTTACTAATATGTACCGCCAGGTCAATGTAGATGCGATTACCGAAGATCGATTTAGAAGGCAGGGATTGGATCCGAATGATCCGGGAGGAACTTACAGGAGTCGTAGATGATTTCTTTGTGTAGGTTCACTTACTTTTTATGCTAATGATGTTGATTCTAGAATGTTGAGTACACAACTAATGTTTTAAGGTCGAAGGTCTAAAGTCTAATCGCTACTCCTTCGGAGGCTGTCGAATCGTCCTACGGACTGT